>DASPSB010000231.1:0-2828 GCA_035624135.1 Candidatus Acidiferrales bacterium
CCTCGGGGATGTGGAACTGGCTGGCCACGGCTCCGCTTTCGCGCAGAAACAGGGTGTCGCCGACCACCGGTTTCCATGGTTCCATGGCGTAGCCGCTGGCGGCGCGCACGCGAGCGGAGACTTCGCGGATTTTTTCCAGACGCAGCGCGACGGGAACTCCATAGAGGCAGGTCAGCGCCATGGCCACTTCGGCAATATCTGCATTTCCCGCGCGTTCGCCCATCCCATTAATTGTGGCCTGCAGCCAATCTGCTCCACCGCGCACGGCCGCAATGGCGCACGCGGTGGCCAATCCGAAATCGTCGTGGCCGTGAAAATGGAGCGGAACCTTCGGTCCAACCCAGTCGCGCACGCGACGGACCAGGAATTCGATTGCCTCAGGCGTGCACGCGCCGATGGTGTCCACCACAACAATCTCTTCTGCTCCCGCCTCGAGCGCGGTCAGGTAAACCGAGCGAAGATGGTCCATATCGGCGCGCGTGCCGTCCACCGGAAAGAACGCCACGCGGATGCCGTTCTGCCGCGCCAGCCGCACCGCATCCGCTACGCGGAGCAGGGAATCGGCGGCGGTGATCCCGTAAGCCTGCAATTTAATTGGACTGCAGGGAATTTCGATGACGGACGCTGTCGCGCCCAGGCGCGCCAGCTCTTCAATGTCGCCGCGAACGGCCCGCGCAAATCCCCAGATTTCCGCACGCAGTCCCGCCCGGGCGATCAGCCGGAACGCCTCGGCATCGTCGGGCGATACCCGCGGGAAGCCCGCTTCGATGCGGGAAACGCCCAGATCGTCGAGCGCGCGCGCCAGTTCCAGCTTTTGTTGCGGAGTCAGGACCACTCCGACGGTTTGCTCGCCGTCGCGCAGAGTCGTGTCGTAAAAGCGCACCGGAGCCCGTGCAGCTCCACCAGGCCGGATTGCCGCCGGTTCATTGAGTGCGCTGACCCATACTTTTCCGTCGGTGGCCATTTTGTCCTCCACGTTCACGTCCACACTCAATGAGCCCCGCCGGGCTTTGCCCGATAGGCTTGCTCCCAGGAAATCACCGGATTGCGAAGCACGCCGATGCCTTCAATCTCGCATTCCACGACGTCGCCGGGTTTTAAGTAGAGCGACTGCGGATCCGCGCTGAACGCAGCCACGCCCGAGACCGTGCCCGTGGAAACCACATCGCCGGCGCTGTACCCCATCGGGGAATAGTGCGCCAGGATTTCGGGAATCGTCACGGCCATGCGGCTGGAATTTGAGCTTTGCCGCAACTGTCCATTCACTCTCAGCCGCATCGAAACGTTTTGCGGATTCGGCATCTCGTCCGTAGTCACGATCCACGGCCCCAGCGGGCAAAATGTGTCGATTCCTTTGCTCAGGCTGAAGACGCCGGATTTCATCTCTTGGCGCTGGATGTCGCGGGCCGTCACATCGTTGAAAATCACGAACCCGCCGATGTAGTCCACCGCTTCTGCCGGTGAAAAATGTTTGCCGGACTTTTTGATTACGACAGCGAGTTCGAGCTCGTAGTCCAGCTCGCGCGTGAGGTGTTCGGGATAGATGATGGGGGCGTCCGGCCCGATGATGGCGTCCACGTTCTGGAAGAAGATGATCCACGGCAGAACAGGGTGGGAGAAACCCGCTTTCTGCGCCTCTTCGTGGTGCTCGCGGAAATTTCCGGCCGTGTGAAAAAACTTTTTGGGAATAATTGGCGCCTTCAATCGCGCCTGCGCGGCGCTGTAAACCACGGTTTCGCCCTGCGTGCCTGTTGCTCCCGCCCGGAGTCCCGCCACGTGCCGGAATCCGTCTTCCGCAGCTTTCAGACTCGCGTCGCCGCCCTCGAAAAGCTGGCGCATATTGGGCGGGACTCGAGCCGCGGCCAGACGTTCGGATGCCTGCTCGTGCTCCACCTCCCGGGCGAAGAGCGCATAGGCGGCATTCAAATCCACCACTTCGCCGTTGCCGCGAACGGCGCCGATGCGGCTCACCGAAGGAGCGGGTTCAAAGGTGACGAGTTTCATCGGATTTGGACGGGTAGCAACCGAAACGCAGTTCCCATGACAAATTTATATTAAACGGGCGGCGCGGGCGTTGTCCACGCGCGCGGAACCTAACTGCGGACCAGCGGCACCAAGCCGGTCAGGGTCGCCAGGGTCCCATCGGGCGAATAGCCGAGCGTGTCGGGTGCAGCGCCAGCGCGGTTGATCCAAAACGTTTTGAACCCGAAGGCTCCCGCGCCACAGATATCCCAGAAGTTCGAGGAGATGAAACCGATGGCCGCGCGCTCGAGTTTCGTCCGCGTGGCGGCGAGCTGATAGACGGCTGGGCTTGGCTTGTACGTTTTAGCCGCGTGCACGCTCAAGACGTGCGCGAATACGCCCTTCAGCCCGGCGTTTTCCACCAACTCCGAGAGCATCTGGGGGGAGCCGTTGGATAGGATGAGCAACTGCTGTCCGGTTAGCGCGGCCAGCGCTTCGCGAACTTCCGGAAACGTCGCCAAGTGAAGATACTCATTCATCAGCCGGCTTTTCGTTTTCGCGTCCAACGCGAGGCCCTTGGCGCGGCAGGCAAATTCCAGCGCTGCATCCGTGACCCGCCAGAAATCCTGGTACTGGAACATCAGCGACCGCAGCCAGGTATATTCGAGCTGCTTGGCGCGCCACTGGTGGCTGAGGGCGGCGCCATGGCCCGGAAATTCGCGCTCACAGGCCTCGATCACCGAGTGAACGTCGAACAGGGTGCCATAGGCGTCGAACACCAGCGCTTTCATCCGTCTGCTCCTTCTCGCGGGTGCAACCCGCCGGCTGCATCCATTTGAGAGCACGTCACAATTCGCTGTCACCTG
>DASPSB010000117.1:0-9903 GCA_035624135.1 Candidatus Acidiferrales bacterium
GCCGCCACTTTTTCACCGATCAATCGGGGGTGATCCGGTGGAATGCTTCGACCACGGCCTCGGCTTCTGATCAGCAAATCCAATAAAGCCAAACACACGGTGAGGGCGCAAGTAGCGGCGCCGCGGAGCGGGATCCGGCGCCGGAAGATTTCCGGAAGCGGCAGACTGACCCTCCGCGCCCGGCAGCAACAGGTTGTGCGCGATTCTCGGCTGGACTTGACTTGCGGACAAATTTCATCCAGTTGTATCGGCTCCGGTCTGGATTTCCAGTGGCGCAGGAGGCAGGCATGAGAACTCTGTCCAGGGGATTCCTGCTGATGGTTCTTGGCTGTTTCATGGCGCCTAGGTTGCATGCGCAGGACGAGACCGATGCTCAGAAGCGCATGCGGGCCAATGAGCTTTCGGCTGTTCATTCGCTTCGCACCATAAACGTGGCCTGCGTCACGTATTCGGCCACCTACGGAATCGGATACCCCTCAGCGCTGGATTACCTTGGAGCCTCGGGCCCCACAACCAGAACCGCCGCAAGTCTGATCGACGACGCTTTGGCCCGCGGCGAGAAGGACGGATACAAGTTCACCTATACACCGGGTGCACCCTTTGCCGGCACAGTGCCCGTCTACATCTTGCGCGCCGACCCGGCGAGCCCGGGAGAAACCGGTCGCCGGCATTATTTCACCGACCCCTCCGGCGTGATCCGGTGGAATGACTCAGCTCCAGCCGCCGAGATGGACCCGGCGATAGACGAAGTCGGTGGTCGCGGCGCTGAGGAAACAGCGGCTTGGGCGGTTACGAGCAGCCAAGTCTCCCCGGAAAGCCCCAGCGGACCAAGCCGAATCCAGATTGATGGGGCTGTAATGAAGAAAAGTCTCACAAAGAAGACCACTCCCGTATATCCGCCCATAGCCCAGCAGGCTGGGATTGCCGGCACGGTCCGGCTGCGCGCAATCATCGCTACCGACGGCAAGATCGCGTCGCTCGAGGTGATTTCAGGCCCCCCGCTTCTCCGCCGGGCCACCGTCGATGCCGTTATTCACTGGAGGTACAAGCCGACCCTCCTGGACGGGCGCCCGGTCGAGGTCGAGACGTCTATCGATGTTGTGTACCAATTGGGGAAAACGCCGAAGTGAGTTAACCGGTACTCGGATCCGCGTGACGCGGAGGGGCCGGTGCGTCGGGCAATCCTCGTACAGCAAGGGGAGCGGGTCGGCTTGCTTTCGCCGGACGTAATTTTGACCGTGCTACACTCCCTCGTCGCATGCGCACAGGAATCATCGGCCTGCCGGGCGTCGGAAAGACGAGCCTGTTCAAAATCCTGACGCACGCGCATCTGGACGCCAAGGCGGCGCATCAGGACCTGCACGTGGGCGTGGCCCGTGTTCCGGACGCGCGGCTGGTTCCGCTTGCCGCGCTCTACAAGCCGAAAAAAATCACCTACGCCAGCATTGAATACGTGGACGTGGCCGGGCTGGCGCGGGACAAGGCTCGCGACTCCGCGTTACTCGTCGAAATGCGCCAGGTGGACGCGCTCGTGCATGTGGTGCGGCTCTTCGACAATCCCGCCAACCCGCATCCACCGGGCTCGCTCGACCCGCGCCGCGACTTCGACAACATCGAAGTGGAGCTCATGCTCCACGACCTGGAACAAATCTTGCGCCGGCTCGAACGGCTGGAAAAAGACCTGAAAAAGAAACGGGAGGCGCATCTGGAGAAGGAACAGGCCGTGCTCTTCCGCTGCAAGGCCTCGCTTGAAGCCGAGAATCCGCTGCGCGCTCTGGATTTGACCGCGGAGGAGGCAAAGCTCATCTCCGGTTACATGTTTCTCTCGCGAAAGCCGATGCTGTGCGCGGTGAATTTGAACGACGCGGAAGCGCCGCAGGTGGCCACGGCAGTGGAGCGGCACGGTCTTTCGGAAATCGCGGCGAAGCCCCAGGTCGCCGTCGTGCCCTTCTGCGGGCAGATTGAAGCGGAGCTGGCCGATTTGAACGAGGTGGAAGAAGCGGAGCTGATGGCGAGCTACGGCCTGGCGGAATCCGGGCGCGACCGGCTGATTCATGCCAGCTACGGGCTGCTGGGCCTGATGTCGTTTCTCACCGCGGGCGAGCCGGAGGTGCGTGCGTGGATGATCCGGCGCGGCGCCACGGCGCTGGAAGCCGCGGGCACGATTCACTCGGATATCGAGAGGGGATTTATCAAAGCCGAAGTGGTGTCCTGTGACCATCTGATCGCGGCAGGCAGCATGGCGGTCGCGCGCGAGCGGGGACAGGTCAAGCTGGAAGGGAAAGAGTACGTGGTGCAGGACGGAGACGTGATCCTGTTCCGGCACAGCGGATGATGCGAGCGGTGGCGAGCGGAGAGATGGGACTCAATGCCCCGTTGGTGTTACTCGGCGCCGGAGTGATTGCCGCGCTGGCAACCATCGTCGGCGGCTGGCTGGTGGCCAGGCGCGAGTGGTCGCGCAAGTATTTGCGCTACCTGCTCGGTTTAGGCGCCGGGTTCATGCTCGCCGCGGTCTTCCTGGAAGTGATTCCGGAGGCGTACGAACTCTCCGGGCGGCGCGCCCTGCTGCTGGTGCTCGCGGGATACCTGGTGGTGCATCTGTTCGTGCACACGCTCTCGCAGCACGTGCACTTTGGCGAAGAGACGCATGTGGAAGAAGTCCGCAGCGGCCATACGGCGGAAGTCGCGCTGGCCGGACTCTCGCTGCACGCGCTCTTCGACGGCGTGATGGTGGGAGCGGGATTTCTGGTTTCCGCGTATCTGGGCACAGTGCTGCTGACCGCCGTGGTTCTCCACAAATTGCCGGAGGGATTTACCGCGGCGTCGCTGATGCTCGCCCGCGGACGCTCGCGGAAAGCCGCCTTTGCGGCCGCGTGCGGATTGGGAGCAGCTACGCTGGCCGGCACACTCTTCACCGCGTTTCTTTCGAGCGAAGCCGGCGAAGTGCTGCCCTTTGCCGGAGGCCTGACGCTCTACGTGGCAGCCTCCGACCTGGTGCCGGAGGTCAATCAGGAGCGCGATTTAGGAGTTGCCGTGATTGTGTTTCTGGGTGCGGCGATCCTGGCTGCGGCCCATTTCACGCTGAATCCGGGGTAACCTATTGAAGCCTGGTTAGTTAGCAGCGACCTCCCGCGGCAGGCGCGTAGCCTGCCCGCCGCGCCTGAGCTGGGCCGCAGAATTGTGGATTCTCTGCTAACTCCTGAAAATCCGGCAACTTTCTGGTCCCAACCGTGTTGAGTATAGTGTGGAGGTCATGGTCAGGTCGGACGTCCAGTTGATGCTGGGAGTGAAGGAAGGAGACGAGGCCTCCTTCGAGCTTCTCCTCCAGCGCTACCGTCGTCCCCTGTGCCATTTCCTGAATCGCATGGTGCGCGACATGGCGCAAGCTGAAGATCTCGCGCAGGAAGTTTTTCTGCGCGTTTATCGCGCGCGGCGGGAATACGAGCCGAGCGCGAAGTTCACCACCTGGCTCTTCCGCATTGCCACCAACCTCGCGCTCAACTCGCTGCGCGATGGGCGTTATCGCCAGTCGGAAATCTCGCTCGACGCTCCCGCGGAAAGCGAAGATGGTTCCGAGATTCCGATGGAAGTGGCGGACGGTGCGCCGGTGGTGGAGGAGCAACTCGTCGAGCGCGACCGCGTCGAGGTGATCCGGCGGGCGGTTTTTGCGCTGCCGGAAAAACAGCGCGCCGCCGTGCTGCTGCACAAGTACCAGGAATTGGATTACGACGAGATCGCGCGCATCCTGGGCTGCTCCGTCAGCGCGCTCAAGTCGCTGCTGTTTCGCGCTTATGAGGCATTGCGGGTCGAGTTGGCTCCTCTGGTCGCCCCCGAAGCTTCGGGACCCGGCCCCGGCGGGAACCCGGAAGGAAAGCTGCCATGAACTGTGAACGGATGGAATCGCAATTGATCGCCTATCTCGACGGCCGCGCCTCGGTCAGCGAACGCCGCGAAGTGGACCAGCATCTGGCCGCGTGTGCCGCCTGCCGCGCCCGCGTCGAGGGATTCCGTGGCGTTTGGAAAATGCTGGACGAAACGCCGGCGCCGGAACCCTCCGCGTGGTTCGATGCCCGCTTGCGCCAGCGGATTGCCGCTGAGCCGCCGCCGGGAATCTGGATGCGATTCGCGGCATGGTTCCCGCAGCCGCGGCTCGCGCTGGCAACCCTCGCGCTGGTTCTGGTGGGAATCTGGGCGGCGACGGCCACCGGGCCGCTGCGTCATGCTCACTCAGCCACAAGTCCGGTGGCCATGAGCGAAGAACAGAATTTCCGGATGATCAAGAACATGCAGGTGCTCGAGAACTACGACGTGTTGAAGGACCTCAGCGCGCTCAATGAGCCGCAGGGGGATTGATCCGGCTACGGTGGACGGAGGACGGGAAGAAAGCAGGGAGTTCGGTGGCAAGTTGGATTCGCGGAAAAGATGACAGGGCATCGAGCGCATTTGATCAGGGCGCAGAGCTAGAGAGCCGAGAGCGGTTGCAGATCCAGGTTTCCGCGTCGACCGTGGACAGTTTGTGCAGCCAGAGCATGAACTCACTTCGCAAACTCGGATTGGTGTTTGCCGTGGCGGGATGCCTGCTCGCGGGAACTGCGTGGGCCGACCCTCCGGCAGGGCAGGGCAAAGCTCCGCCCACGAAAGCGCAACGGCAAGCGGCGCGGCAGGCACGGCAAGCAGCGAAGCAGCAGGCCAAGACCGGGCAGATGCACGGACGCACCGGTCCAAACGCCCGCGCAGGCACGCCTCGGCCCGCACCCACCCCGACAAATCCGCCGGGTGCAATTGCCCGCCAGGGAAGCCAGACGGGACCCAATGCGCGGGCGGGTACGCCGCGTCAGGCCCCGCCGCAGCAGGTTGCGCCACAGCAGGCGGCGCCTCCTTCGCTGCCCCAGCAGGGAGGCCAATCCGGCACGAACGCGCGCGCCGGCTCTGCCGGGCAGACGCCCGCTTCCAACTTTGCGCAGCGCCAGCCTCCTTCGCAGAATGCGTTGCCCGCGGGCTGGCAACAGAAGCTGCAAGAGATGCCCCCCGATGAGCGCGAGAAATTCCTGAACAATAACGAGCGCTTCAAAAATCTTCCGAAGGCGCAGCAAGACCAAATCAAGAAGAACCTGGCAGATTACGACAAACTGCCTCCCCAGCAGCGGGCTTCGATGAACCGTAATGCGGAGGCTTTGTCTAAGCTCACTCCCGAACAGCGCGACAACCTCCGCAAGAACGTCCTGCCGCAGTGGCGCAATCTGCCCGCGGACCGCAGGCAGGAAATCAACCAGCGCCTGAAGTCGCTGAATGGACTGAGTGACGCGGAGCGGAATCAGAAGCTGAACGATCCGAATCTTTATCAGGGACTCTCGCCGCAGGAACACGACGTCATGAAGCAGCTCGGCGACTACAAACTCACGCCGGGCGGCGGTGGAGGAGGGTTGTAATTTCCTTCCGGCTCTCGCCGCCGTGTTAACTGATTGGCTACAAAATGTCGTCGCTACCGCACCCGGGGTTCTAGGCTTGGCCGGGCCATAACCGGCCACCACTAGCTGTTGTATGATTCGCTGTCTCTACCCACAAGGCAGCAAGATTTCCACAGACAGCAAGATTCTCTCGAAATTTTCTTGACACTGCTGGGGATACGCGTACGATGCGGGCAGAAAGTGGAAGGAAGTGGCGGAGAGTGTGAAGTCGTGGCAGGGACGGGGCGTCCCGGCTGGGCTTCCGGGATGGCCTCAGCGTGTTACGGGGAAACCATCGGGCGACTGTGGACCCGAAAGGCCGAATGAAGGTGCCCTCGGTCTTTCTGGAGGATCTGGCCGTTTATGGAGACACGTTCTACGTGACCAGCGAAAACGGCGACCGGGCCTACATCTACCCGATGAAGGAGTGGGTGGCCATTGAGGAAAAACTGGCGAAATTGCCCTCCCACAACCAGGCGAAGCAAAAGTTTCTTACGCGCACGAGCTATTACGGGGCAGTGGTGAAGATGGACAGCCAGGGGCGGCTTCTGATTCCGCAGGTCCTTCGCGAGCGGGCGGAGATGAAGGGCGAAGTGGACGTGATGGGCAAGCTCACTTCGCTTGAAGTCTGGAACCATGCGCGCTTCGCCGAGCACATGAAGGGGAATCCGATTACGGACGACGATTGGAAGGTTCTGAATGATCTGGGCATCTAGTGTGTGCCGCCGGGCACATTCCGGTCTTGCTTGCGGAAGTGCTGGAGTGGCTGGCCATCAGGCCGGAAGGCACGTACGTGGATGCGACGGTGGGACTGGGCGGACACGCGGCAGAGATTGCAGCACGGTTGACGACGGGGCGGTTGATCGGGATTGACCGGGACGAGGCCGCTCTAGCGGTTGCCCGGGAGCGGCTGGCAAGTTTTGGGCGGCGGGTGGAACTCATGCACGAAACATTTTCGAGCATTGGGGAGATTGCGCGCCGGCTGAACATCAAGGCCGACGGAGTGCTGGCGGACCTCGGTGTCTCCGGCATGCAGCTCGACGAGCCCGGGCGCGGATTTTCCTTCCGCGGGGCGGGCCCGCTCGATATGCGCATGGACCGCACGCGCCCGGACGCGGCTGGTCCCGCGGCAGAAGAGATTGTGAATCGCTGGCCGCAGAGGGAATTGGCCGACCTGCTCTATCGCTTCGGCGAAGAGCACGATTCCAGAAAGATCGCCAGGGCGATTGTGCGGAGCCGTCCCATCCGCGATACCGAACACCTGGCAACGGTTGTGGCAGGGGCCCTGAAAAGGGGAAGGCAGAAGCTGCATCCCGCGACAAAAACATTTCTGGCGCTGCGGATAGCGGTGAATAGAGAGTTGGAGGAACTCGAGCAGTTTCTAGACCAAGCCCCTGCCACTCTGAATCCTCGCGGCCGTTTGGTCGTGCTCAGTTATCACTCGCTCGAAGACCGCGCGGTCAAGCAGGCCTTTCGGCGCTACGACCGCGCCGGCGTGCTGCGCACCCTGACGAAAAAAGTGATTGTCCCGTCGGCGGCGGAGCAGGCGGCCAACCCGCGGTCGCGAAGCGCAAAGATGCGCGTGGCGGAAAAGGCGGTCACGGAAGGCGCGGCATGATGGAATTTGTCACCGTAAAGCGAATCGACAACTCCCGCCTGGTGCGGAGCGTGTCGCGCGGCCACTGGCGGGACCTGTTCCGCTTCGCAGTCATCGGCGCGGCCCTCGTGGCGCTCTTGCTGGTTTACGCCGGACAGCATTTCCGCTGCCTCCGCATGCAGTACCAGCTCGAAGAGCTGAAAGTGCGGCGCACCGAAGCCGTGGAAATGAACGCGCAATTGAAACTCCAGGCTGCGGCATTGAGCGCGCCCGGTAGGATTGACCAGTTGGCCCGCGGCGAGTTGGGCCTGACGGTGCCGGTGCCGGGCCAGGTGGCTCCCGCGTTGTCGTCTGCCGAGGGGATGCTGGCTCAGGAGCGCGCTCCCCGGGGAGACGCGGGGGCGAGCGCGGCACAGTAAGAACTGCTGGCTGCGCCGAAGAGATTGGCCTCAGGGGGTAAAACCCCTGGGGTGCGCGACGCGGTTACGGGGGGTTAGTCCCGGAAATCTGGAACCCGCCCTTCGTAGTGTGAGGGGGTACCTCGAACGAACAGTATGGAAGGGCGCCGCCCGCGCACGCGGATCTTCTCTCTAGCCTGGATCATTCTATTGGGGCTCGGCGCCGTGGTGGGCCGCCTGGTCCAACTCCAGATCGTCCAATACAGTGAGTACCTCGCGCGCGCCCGCCGTCAGCAGCAAAGAATCGTAGAAGTCAGCCCCGCCCGCGGCGTGATGTACGACCGCAACCTCCACGAACTGGCCATGAGCATTCCGGAGGACTCCTGCTTCGCCGTTCCCGCGGAGATTTCGGACCCGTCCCTGGTGGCGCGTCTGCTTTCCGGAATTTTGGAGATGGATCCGGAAGAAATCGAGACGCGGCTCACAGGGTCGAAGTCGTTCGTGTGGATTGCCCGGAAGCTGCCCGCAGACAAGGTGGAACGCATCCAGGCGCTGAACCTTCGCGGGATTTACTTCCAGAAGGAAAGCCAGCGCTTCTACCCCAAGGGCGACCTGGCGGCGCACGCGTTGGGTTACGTGGACATTGATGGGCGGGGATTAGGTGGCGTGGAGTATCAGTACGACGACCGGCTGCGCGGCAAGCCCGTTCAGATGCTGGTGATGGCCGACGCGCGCCGCAGGTGGTACGAGCGCCACGGGCCGGACGCGGGCCAGGCCGCCAGTCTGGTGCTGACGCTCGACGTCAACATCCAGTACATCGCGGAAAAAGCGCTGAAAGCGGCGATTGCGCAAACGCAGGCGAAGGCAGGTGTGATCGTCGTACAGGACCCCTCGACCGGCGAACTGCTGGCAGTGGCGAACTGGCCGAATTTTGACCCCAATGCCGCGGGAGCGGCAGCGCCCGAGACGCGCATGGATCGCGCGGTCAGCGCGCTCTACGAGCCGGGCTCCACATTCAAAATCGTCACCGTGGCAGCCGCACTCAACGAGGGCATTACGAACCCCGACGAGGTGATCGACTGCCAGATGGGATCCATCGTCATCGCCAACCACCTGATCCACGATCACAAACCCTTCGGACTGCTCACGGTTACCAAGGTCATTGCTGAATCGAGCGACGTGGGAGCCATCAAGCTGGGACTGCGTCTCGGGCCGCAGAAGTTCTACGACTACATCCGCGCGTTCGGATTCGGCAGCCCGACGGGCGTGGAGCTGCCGGGAGAGTCGCGCGGGCTTCTGAGGCGGCTGGAGAACTGGTCCGCGATATCGATTGGCGGCGTCTCCATGGGCCAGGAGGTGGGGGTGACCCCGCTGCAACTGGCGACCGCAGTCTCCGCCATCGCCAATGGGGGTGTGCTGCATCGGCCACGCATGGTGCGCGAGGTGCGTTCGTGCGCGGCCAAAGGGGCTGACTGCGCCGCTGCACCTGCTTCGCCCGAAGCCGGGGCGGCCGGGGAATCGGGCGGTAGCCAATTTTCGGTATCGGCGGATGATTCCGCCCGCCGCGTCGTGCGTCCGGAGACGGCGGCCATGCTGCGGAAAATGCTGGAGGAGGTTGTACTGAGCGGGACCGGCAAGCTGGCCCGGCTGGATGGCTATACCGTGGCTGGAAAGACGGGAACAGCCCAGAAAATCGACCCGGCGACCGGCCGCTACTCGACGCGGGACTACATCGCCTCGTTTGTAGGGTTCGCTCCGGTCAATTCTCCCGCGGTGACCGTGCTCGTTGTCCTGGATTCTCCTGTAGGCGGTCACATGGGCGGTAGCGTGGCGGCGCCCGTATTTCGAGACGTGACGCAGCAAACGCTGAGTTACCTCCGCGTCCCTCCTGACATTCCGGTGGCTCCTCCGGTGGAACTCGCCGCAGCACGGCGGCCGGGCGCAGCCGGAGCCGAGGATTTAAGCGATTTCGATTCGAACCAGTTGCTGGATCCGAACGCCCAGCGGACAGACGTACCACCGGCACTCCCGGCCGAGCCCGGATTGCCCCGCCCGTCGACTGGCGGTCGAGGAGCCCGGGCCGCGGCCACGACCGTGCGAGCCGGCGGGGAAAATCTGCCGGGAAGGCTCGCGAAGCCACCCGCTGGCCGGTCCGGATCCCAAGCGGAGGCGCCGCTCCCCGTCGAGACGACCGTCGTTCTGGACGAATCGAACGGCGTGGAGGTGCCCAGCTTCGAGGGGCGGACCATGCGAGCGTTCGTGGCGGAGTGTCTGCGCCTGGGGCTGAGCCCGGTGCCGGTGGGCGCCGGAGTTGCTGTGGAGCAGTCGCCGCCGTCGGGAACGCGCGTGAGGGCCGGAAGCCGCATTGTGGTGCGATTTGCAGCCTCTGCGGGGGTGCCTGCCATCTCACCAAACAGGAATTGAAGAGAACGGTCGGAGCCGGCGAGTGAGCGCAGCGCAG
>DASPSB010000234.1:0-5952 GCA_035624135.1 Candidatus Acidiferrales bacterium
ATCCGGGAGAAGGCCCTGGGACCCGACCACCCCAACGTGGCTGAGAGCCTCAACAACCTCGCACGGCTTTACCGCGACCAGGGCAGGTACGGCGAAGCCGAACCGCTCTGCAAGCGCGCACTGGCGATCCGGGAAAAGGCCCTGGGGCCCGACCACCCCGACGTGGCCCAGAGTCTTAACAACCTCGCGGGGCTCTACCGCGAGCAAGGCAGCTACGGGGACGCCGAACCTCTTTACAAGCGCGCACTGGCGATCCGAGAGAAGGCCCTGGGGCCCGACCACCCCGACGTGGGTGAGAGCCTCAATAACCTCGCATTGCTGTACCGCGTTCAGGGGAAGTACGCCGAAGCCGAGCCGCTCTACAAGCGCGGACTGGCGATCCGAGAGAAGGCTTTAGGACCCGATCACCCCGACGTGGGTGAGAGCCTCAACAACCTTGCAATGCTGTACCGCGCTCTGGGGAAGTATGGCGAAGCCGAGCCGCTCTGCACGCGTGCACTGGCGATCCGAGAGAAGGCTTTAGGACCCGATCACCCCGACGTGGCTCAGAGCCTCAACAACCTCGCAGTGCTGTACCGCGCTCAGGGGAAGTACGGGGAAGCCGAACCGCTTTACATGCGCGCACTGGCGATCCGGGAGAGGGCCCTGGGGCCCGACCACCCCGCTGTGGCCACCGGCCTCGACAACCTCGCATTGCTATACCGCGCTCAGGGGAAGTACGCCGAAGCCGAACCGCTCTACAAGCGCGGACTGGCGATCCGGGAGAAGGCCTTAGGACCCGATCACCCCGACGTGGCCCAGAGTCTCAACAACCTCGCAGCGCTCTACTACGCCCAAGGCAAGTATGGCGAAGCCGAACCGCTCTACCAGCGCGCGCTTGCGATCCGGGAGAGGGCCCTGGGGCCCGACCACCCCGATCTGGCCACCAGCTTGGAAAGCTATGCAAGACTGCTGCGGGAGACGGACCGTGCGGCGGAGGCGGAGAAGCTAGAAGCGCGCGCCAGGGCAATCCGCGCCAAACGCGGAGGAAGTGGCAGTGACGCGGTAACCTTCGACGGGCACTTGCCCGATATGGCGGGCAGCGGTGAGGGCACTCTGTCGGGTGGCGTGCAGATGCTCACGCCGGATCAGGGCGTGGACTTCTCCAAGTACCTGGCAAGCGCGGTTGCCAAAGTAAATAGGAATTGGTACGCAGTAATGCCGGAGTCCGCCGAGTTAGGCGATCGCGGTCGCGTCATCCTTGACTTCAAAATTCAGCGCGATGGCACCGTTCCGGTGCCTGATCCTCTCTTGCGCTCTAGTTCCGGCAAGGCGCCGTTGGACCGCGCTGCCATGTCGTCGATTCGTGCCTCCAGCCCCTTCGACCCTCTGCCCTCGACGTTCCGAGGACCATACATCGAACTGCGTTTTGCCTTCGTCTACAATTTGCCTCTGCAAGCGGAACGGTGAGGGTGAAACCGGCGTAAGTGCTCAACGGGAATAGCGTTCTGCCTTGGCCCAGAGGCTATTGGCTGTCTTTCTGACTGCTAATCACCCGCAGGGGGAAGCCATCAGGGCCCCGAAGCGCGAGCTCTCTTGGCCAAAACTTTTCGAATCGATACCCCCACAACCCCGGCGACCAAGCATGTGGGGCCTAGCATTACCGCAATTCCCGCCAGCATGAACAAGAGTGACCCGAGGGCCCACGCGCATAAGCGCCTGGCTAGAACAGCCAGCGAGTGGCTGTCTTGGTGAAGAGATCGCCTTTTTCGATGAACCCGAAGGCGACGCGAGGGTGGACGACGAAGAAGCCCGTACCTTTCATGTCCCAGGAATATTTCTTTTTGTAGGCGTCCCAGAGCGGCTTGAGAGAATCGGATGCGGGCACCCACTCGGCTTTGCCTTCGATGATAGCGGCCTCGTCGGGATGAGACGGGGCGACGGCGCAGTGAGGATTCGCGGCCAGATTGCGGGCCTTGACGGTCTTTTCGCCCGTGGAAAACCAGAATGCGCCTTGCCACCACAGACCCCAAACCGGCATCAGGTGGGGCCGGCCGTCGGGCCGAGTTGAGGCGAGCCAGTAGTTCCAGCCGCGGACGAAGCGGGCCTCGGCCCAGGACCAGGAGAGCAGGCCGCGGCCATCCTTTTCGCCGACGATGCCGTAGCCGGGAATGTTGGGGCGGCTGGCGCGCGGGGCGTGAGCGGATGCGAGGCCGGCCGCGCGGGGATTTTTCGCCGGCGCTCTCTTTGCGGGTTTGCGGGCCATGAAATTTCCTTTCCGTACGGGACGGGGAACGAATGCTGCTATTGTGCGCGGGAGATTCTAGCTAATCCGCGAGAACAGAGGCGAAAAGCCTGCCAACCAAAATGCGGGCCTGTGCTACTATGACGTGACAGGCGAAGGAGTTCGCCTCGAACCGCTGTCCCACCTTTTGCCGGGACAGATGATGACTCCTGACAAGGATCTTGTCGCGGAGTCATGTCCCCGGCAAGCATCCAGCCAAAAAGCGCTGAAGGAAGGTCCGAAGTGAGTTCGCGTTTTTCCAGTTTGTCCCGAGGCGCTCTGACTCTGAGGTACTGGAGCGATGGAGTGGCCTGAACCTGGCGCGTTCCTGGGACGCGAGGCGGAGGCAGAACGCCTGCGGGCTGCAATTGGCAAGCGCGTAGGCTTGGCTGTGTGCGGGCCTGCGGACGCGGGAAAAACGGCGCTGGTGCGGCACGTGATCGCGCGACTGCCGAAAGCGGTGGCGAAGGGATGCATTTACACTCCGCTGCGGGGCGCGCCGCACGAGGCGCTCGCGCGACTACTCGAAGAGATGCACGCGCGCGGGGACGCCCTGCTGAAGCAGAAGTTCCGCAGCGAAACGGGCCGCGGCGCAGAGTTTTCGAGCTGGGTAGAACCGCAGACAAGCCGGCGGATGCGCGGACTGCTCTATCGCGCGGCGGAGGCAGGGAGTTATTGTTTGATTTTGGACGACGTAGCCGGGCTATCCGACGCGTACGCGCGGATCGTGAAAGAGCTTTCGTGGATGCGGGGAACTCCGGTGTATCTCGTCGCGCGGGGATGGACGGAGCAAGAGTTAGGGCGAGCGGCGCGGCTCTACTGGAATGACGAACTGCGGCTCGAAGTGGGGCCTCTCGAACTTCGCGCGACGCGGGAACTGCTGGAGCACTGCATCCGGCGGTACGGGCTGGCGCGTCTGAATCTGGACGGGTTTCGCGAGGGAATCGTACGGCTGAGCGGGAGGCTGCCGGGGGCGGTTGTGAAGATGTGTGCGCGTGCGGGGGACGCGCAATATCATTTCGGCGACCGAATCGAGACGCGGCTGTTGCACGTGGATTACATGATGCAGTTTTCCTACCGCGTGGCGCAGAGGGCAACCGGGACCGCGGCGGCAGGAGCCCGCGGCGGAGGCGCGAGGACACAGAACGCGCGAAAATGAGCGAGCGGAACACTTCCGAACCGGGCTCCCTGGTGGCGAGCGAAAACGCAGGGTTCCAGCTTGCCGCGGATGTTGTCGAACGGTTTGAGCTGGCGGACCTGGCGCCACTGGTTCGCGCCATCCGTACGCAGGGAGAAAAACGAGAGTTGAGCCTGGCTGTGTTCGGCCGCTTCAATACGGGCAAAAGCAGCTTTTTGAACCGCATCATCGGGCGCGAGTTGCTGCCGGTGGGCGCCTTGCCGGTTACCTCCGTGGTGACTGAAATCAGCTATGGCGGCGCGGAGCGCGCGGAAGCGGTGATGCAGGACGGGAGCGTGCGGGCCATCCCGCTCGACGCGATCGGAAGCCACATCGCGGAAGGGGAAAATCCGCGGAACGAGAAGGGCGTGGATACGGTGCGCGTGTTCCTGCCGTCGCTGGAACGCTTCCGAGGGTTGCGGCTGGTGGACACGCCGGGACTGGAGAGCTTGTTCCGTCACAACACGGAAGCATCGCTGGCGTGGAGTCCGAACGTGGACCTGGCGCTGGTGGCGGTGGGAGCGGATTCACCGCTCACGGAGCAGGACCGGGAACTGATCGCGCGGCTGGCACAATTTACGCCGAATATCGCTGTGCTGCTGACAAAAGTGGACCTGCTGGATTCGAGCGATCGTCGCGAGGTGCTGGACTACGTGGACGGGAGGCTAAAGACCGAGTTCACTTCGCCCATTCCGCTGCACTGTTTTTCGATCCGGCCGGGATTCGAGGATCTGCTCGCGCGATTCGAGCGCGACCACCTGCAAGCGGCGCTCGGGGCGTTCCAGTCGCGGCGGGCAGCGGCGATCGATCGCAAGGTGGAGACACTGGTGCGGGAGGCGAGCGATTACCTGCGGCTGGCGCTGAAATCCGCGGAGGTGGCCGATGCCGAAAGAGAAAAGCTGCGGGAGCAGGTGCTGGGGTCGGCACAGGCGCTCGACGACCGGAAGTTCCAGCTCCGGCTGATTGCGCGGCACAGCGCCGGGGGCACGCGGGCGTGGATCGAAAAGCAGTTGGATGCCAAGGCGCGGAAGCCGCTGGAAAAGAAACTGGAAGCGGCGCTCGATGAGGAACTGCCGCGCTGGCGGGGGAGCCTGGGGAAAGAACTGGAGGCCTTTGAGCGATGGCTGAGGGCCGCGCTGGCCGGCGAACTGGCAGTGCTATCGGCCGCCGGGCAGAACCAGTTCTGCCAGCCGCTGCGCGACGTGGAGCGGCAGTGGCGTGCCAGCCTGCAGACGTTCCGGGACGAGTTGTCGGTGAGGGTCGAGCGGCTATTCGGCGTGCCATTGCGGACGACAGAGAGCGAGATGGAGGTCGAGCCGCCGGAGAGCCCGGACATTTCGGTGGGAAAAATCTTCGACCGCAACTGGGAACTGATTTCGTGGGTGATTCCGATGGGAATTTTCCGCGGGGTGGTGCACGCGCGGTTCCGGGAAAAAACGGCGGCGGAAGTCCAGAAGAATTGTTCGCGGCTGACGACGCAGTGGGAAGAGCGCGTGACGGCGGCCATTGAATCCACGGCGAAGCAGGCCGGGCAGCGGTTCGACGACCTGACGCGGACGGTGGAGCGGCTGCTGAGGAGCAAAGACCGCGAGCGCGCGGCGGCGATCCGGCCGCTCGTGGAGCAACTGGAAGCGACGCTGGCGGGACGAGAGAGGCAGGCGTGAGTCCGCTGAACGAGAACCAGGCGCGCGGCGTTCGCGTCAGTTGCCAGTACATTGACCGCCTGCTCGGCGAAATCGAAACGATATTGAACTCTGCAGGCTCGAGCGCCGCGTTTCCGCAATACATTCCGGACATTTCTCCAGAGGGGCGCGGCGCCATAGAGGAGTTCGTGAAACGCATCCGCGTGCAGCTCCGGCGGATTCTGGAAGGGCAGGGAGTCGAGCCTCCCGAGCCATCGATTCCCGCGGCGCGCGCGGTGCGCGCCAGCCTGTTTACCATCGACATTGTGGCGGAAGAATTGAAGCCGTCTTATATGAAGGGGTTCGGCGAGATGGACACTAAAACCGCCGCTGAGCTGAACGGAATCGCCGCGGAACTTCGCAGTCTGGTGGCGCGCGCGCTGGGGACGGACCTGACAGGCCCGGCGTCTCCGGAAACTTCCGGGAGCGATGCCGCGGGTTCCGGTCGAAACCCGCAAACTGGAATAGAATGACGCCGCGGCGAGCGGCAGGGAGGGTGGATTGCGGATTCTGCTGATCGCAGTGATGGGAGCGGTGGGAACGCTGGCGCGCTACGCGCTGCAGGGCGTGGTGCAATAC
This sequence comes from Candidatus Acidiferrales bacterium, assembly GCA_035624135.1. Lineage (GTDB taxonomy): Bacteria > Acidobacteriota > Terriglobia > Acidiferrales > UBA7541 > JOPF136. The sequence goes on from DASPSB010000234.1 coordinate 5,702, forward strand.
CGGGCGGGCTCCTCGTTTCCTTACGGGACGCTCGCAGTGAATCTTTCCGGTTGCCTGCTGTTGGGATTCCTGGGGCAGTTGACGCTAAACCGGATGGTAATTTCGCCGGAATGGCGCATCGCGATGACCATTGGATTTTTCGGCGGGTACACGACATTTTCGACTTTTGGGTGGGAGACGGCGAAGATGCTGCAGGATGGTGAATGGCTGCACGCCACGGTGTACGTCGCGGCGAGCATGGTGGCGGGGCT
>DASPSB010000166.1:0-17794 GCA_035624135.1 Candidatus Acidiferrales bacterium
AGCGGCGAGCGCGCCGAGCTGGTCGTTGCGCACGTCGCGGATGCGATGCGAAAGGTCGCCGGCTTTCACGCGTTGCGTGGCGCGATAGAGATCGCTCACGGATTTGGTCATGGTGCGCGTCAGGACGGCGCCGGTCACCAAGGCGCCCGCCTCGATCACCAGGAACAACACGCCGACCACCATCATCAGCACGTAGGGCAGTCCGCTGAGGTCGCCCAGCGAGGCAAACAGCACTTTATTGAGCCGCGAAGGTCGAGCATAAAACGATGCAATCACCGGGAGAGTGCCCGGGTGGCCCGGCGGACCATCCAGGTCGATGGCTTCCAGATTCGAGAACCCCGTGATTTCGAGATCGAGCCAGTGGGCGCGCGGAGGCAGTGAGCGATGCTGGCTCGATATTCCCACCAGCGGAATGAACACTTGCGAGACCCCACCCTTCGAATCCGTAAAGCGGACTCCGCCCGTGGTGCTTTCGCCGGGACGCTCAAGACGCACGAGATCCCAACGGATGCGCCCCAGCTCGAGAGTAAAGCTATCGAGCAGCTCCGGAGTAACGAGGACGGAAACGGTCACCATCCTTTCGTCGTTCGGGCGGAAGCGGGCTGAAACGGCGCGAAGCCACAGGTGGTCCCCGCGCTGGACCAATCCCACGAAATGTCGCGGCTCCATGGCTTTCTCTTCCGGAAGCAGTTCGCTGCCCTCTCCCGGAGCGATCTCGAGGCCGGGCATGCTCAGCGCAATGCGTGCGTCGCGAGTAGCGTTTCCGACGATGGTCAAGAGCGCCGCGTTTTTTTCGGCAGAATTCGTGGAGGCTGCTGTTGGCTGCCACTGAGCGCGGTTCGGACTGACGTTTTCCAGGGCCGAGTCGGCTAGGGCCTCCATTCGCGCCAGTGTGCGATTGACTTCCTGGTTCAGGACATAGCTGCCCAGCTGGGCGTAGAGGATGTAGGCCGCGATGCCGCCGAGGCACACCAGCAGCAGGATAGGCACCACGGCGATGAAAAGATACGCGACCAGCAACCGGTTGCGCAGGCTCCAGAGCACCCGGCGGCGCACCCAGCCGAACAGCATCAGAAACCAGATGAACAGCGCCCAGGAGAAAAGGAAACGGAGGAGGCGGAGGCCGGGCACAGAGAGCCCAGAGGCGGCAGCGGCCGCCGCCAACGCGTAGAGAACTGTGATGACCGCGGCGACGCGGCGTGTCTTGGTCAGGCCGCGCCAGAACGAAAGCAGGCGGGAAAGGAATGCGGAGGACATAGGAACTCAATATTCTATCTTGCGAGCGCGGAAATCAGGAAAACCATGGCACGGCGAATGGCCGACCAGCCGCTAGGCCGCGAGAAGAAGAAAGGCTTAAGCACTAAGACTGGCTGCGAATGCGGCTATGCTTGATGCCGTAGGTGAAGTAGATGGCCATGCCGATGATCAGCCAGACAACGAGGCGCACCCAAGTGACCCCATTGAGGCCCAGCATCATGGCGAGCGAGATGAGAATGCCCAAGATGGGGACGATGGGCACCCACGGCGTGCGGAAGGGCCGGGGCACCTCAGGGCGCGTGCGCCGCATCACCCACACACCGGCGCATACGATCACGAACGCCATCAGGGTGCCGATGGAAACCATCTGGCCGAGATCGCCGATAGGAACCAGCGAACCCGTGATGGCGACGAAAAAGCCGGTAACGGCAGTTGATTTCCAAGGCGTGCGGAATTTGGGATGAATATCTCCCGCCCACTTCCAGAGCAGACCGTCGTGCGCCATCGAGTAGAACACGCGCGATTGGCCGAGCAGCATGACCAGCATCACCGTCGAAAGTCCGGCGAGCGCCCCGGCGTTCACCACGTAGCTGCCCCATTTCACGCCCGTCTCGCGGATGGCGAGCGATACGGGAGCTCCGATGTTCAGGCGGGAGTAATGAACGGTCGCCGTCAGCAAGCCGGAGACGAGCAGGTAGAGGATGGTGCAGATGAAGAGCGAACCCAGGATGCCGACGGGCATGTCCTTCTGCGGGTTCTTCGCTTCCTGCGCCGCGGTGGAAACAGCGTCGAAGCCGATGTAGGCGAAGAAGACCACGCCCGCCGCGCGCAGGATGCCCGACCAGCCATAGGTCCCGAAGTGTCCAGAATTTTCCGGGATATAGACCGCCCAGTTCTGGTGCGCGATCTCGGGGTGCCCGAAGACGTACATCCCGGCGACGATGATGAAGACGATCACGGCGATCAGCTTGACGAAGACGATGGTTGTGTTGAAGTTGGCGGACTCCTTGATGCCGATGATCAGGATCGTCGTCACCAGGATGATGGCGAAGAAGGCCACGAAGTTGGCGGTGGTGACCACGTGCTGGGTGGCGCGGGCGAGCTGTTCCACAGTAAATGTGGATTCGGGCGCCCATCGCCCGTCCACCATGGCCCACTTCGCCCGGCACGTCGCAAATGTGCGGAGGCAGGTTGATGCCGTAGTCTTGCAGAAAAGCGACCAGCGTGGAGCTCCAGCCGGAGGCCACGGTGGCGGCGCCGAATGCGTACTCAAGAATCAAATCCCAACCGATGATCCAGGCAAAAATTTCGCCGAGCGTGGCGTAACCGTAGGTGTAGGCCGAGCCCGCAATGGGAATCATGGAAGCAAACTCGGCGTAGCACAGGCCGGCGAAGGCGCAACCCAGTCCGGAGACCACGTAGGAGAGCATGATGGCCGGGCCGGCATACTGCGCCGCCGCCTGCCCGGTGAGCACGAAGATTCCGGCGCCGATGATTGCCCCTATTCCCAGAGTGATCAGATTGATGGGCCCGAGAGCTCGTTTAAGCGTATGCGCGCCCTCTTCACCGGCCTCCCGCATGAGCAGGTCCAACGGTTTCTTGTCCCAGATTGGGTTCCCCATGCCTTCTCCTCTGGCGCGATAGCGCTGCCCCTGGGCCGCAAAGTTCGGGACGGGATTAAACCATTGATTGCGGGGAGAGAGAAGAGCAAAGGGCGGGTTTTTGTTCTTGCACAGCACGGCCGCATTTTTCCGGCGGGGCGAGAATTGTGGAGCGGGGCGCTAGCGCCGCGCTGCCGAGGCGCGAAGGTAGGCTGCGATGCGCAAAGGCAAATCGGAAGCAGCGGCGAGGTCGGCAGCCACGGCGATGGAGTCAGCGCCGGCCGCGTAAACCTCCGCGGCGCGCTCGGCAGTGATGCCCCCGATGGCAACCAGCGGCTTTTTCGTGAGCGTCCGTGCCTGGCGGATGAATTCGAGACCGACCACAGGATCGGGATTCTGCTTCGTGGTCGTGGGAAAGATGGGACCCACGGCGATGTAGTCGGCCGAGGTGGCGATAGCGGCGCGGAACTGTTCGAAGCTGTGCGTCGAGACGCCAATGCAGGCCTCGGGCCCACAGATGCGCCGGGCAGATTCGACGGGAATGTCCTCTTGCCCGACGTGGACCCCTGCTGCTCCGGCAAGCGCGGCTATGTCGGCGCGGTCGTTGACGATCAATTGAAAATCCAAGGAGCGTGAAAGGGCGACGAGACGGCGGGCCGTCTCCAGCAATTGTGCTGAGGATGCCGATTTGTAGCGGTATTGAATCAGTCGGATGCCAGCTCCAGCGAGGCGGCGAGCCCAGTCATCAAGCGAGCCAGGGAAAGTGTCGGCGGAAAGGATGGCATAGAGTGGCGAAATCATCGCGCGGAGGATTCCAGCAGGTGGTCGAGGAAGCCGGTGTGCAGGTCGCCGCGCTGGAACTGTGCGTCGTCCATGATGCGGCGGTGGAGCGGAATTGTGGTTTCGACTCCTTCGATCACAAACATCTCCAGCGCACGGCGCATGCGGGCAATAGCTTCGGCGCGGTCCATGGCGCGCACAATGAGTTTGGCGATCAGCGAGTCGTAAAACGGAGAGACGACAGCGTCCGAATACATCGCCGTGTCCACGCGCACGCCGTGGCCGCCCGGAAAATGAAACGCAGTAATGCGTCCGGGCGAGGGCGCAAACGTCTCCGGGTCCTCGGCGTTGATGCGGCACTCTATGGAATGCCCCCGGAAAACCACGGCCGGAACCACGTCGGCGAGCTTTTCTCCCGCGGCCAGCCGGATCTGGGCCTTGATGAGGTCCACGCCGGTGACCGATTCCGTAACGGGATGCTCGACCTGGATGCGCGTGTTCATCTCGATGAAATAGAACTCGCCGTGCGCATCGCGCAGAAACTCGACGGTGCCCGCGCCGGAATAGCCGATTTTTTCAAGGGCGGCGGCCACGCGGGCCCCCATAGCTTCGCGCGTTTCAGGGCTCAGTCCGAGCGAGGGCGCTTCCTCGATGAGCTTCTGGTGACGCCGCTGGATGCTGCATTCGCGCTCTCCGAGATGCAGCACGCGCCCGTGGCGATCGCCAAGCACCTGAAACTCGATGTGCCGCGGGCGCTCGATGTATTTCTCCATGTACACGTCGGGAACACCGAAGGCCTGCTCCGCTTCGTGGCGCGCAGAGCGGAACGATGCCACGATTTCCGCCGGTGAGCGCACGATGCGCATGCCGCGGCCGCCTCCGCCAGCGGTGGCCTTAATCATCAGCGGATATCCGATTTCCTTGGCCTGGCGCAGCGCGGCGTGCTCGTCTGCCACTACGCCATCGGTGCCGGGAATGATGGGCAGGCCGGCGGCTGCGGCTTCGCGCCGGGCGCGGTCCTTTTCTCCCATCAAGCGAATCACCTCGGGGCTGGGGCCGAGAAAAGTGATGTGCGAAGCCTCGCAAACCTCGGCGAAGTTGGCATTCTCTGCAAGAAAGCCGTAGCCGGGATGGATCGCGTCCACGTTGGTGATTTCCGCGGCCGAGATGACCTGGGGGATGTTCAGGTAGCTATCGGCGGCGCGCGCAGGGCCGATGCAAACGGCTTCATCGGCAAAGCGGACGTGGAGGGCGTTGCGGTCGGCTTCCGAATAGACCGCGACGGTTGCTATACCGAGTTCTTTGCAGGCGCAGATGATGCGAAGTGCGATTTCGCCGCGGTTGGCAATCAGAATTTTGCGGAACATGGCGGTGGGTCGGTGCCGGCCGGAGGGCCAGGTGCAATCAGCCACCGGACGGTCGCAGGGAAAATAGCGGCTGGCCGTATTCGACGGGCTGGCCGCTCTCGACAAGCACGCCCACGATTTCACCGGACTGGTCGGCTTCGATCTCGTTCATAAGCTTCATGGCTTCCACGATGCAGAGGATCTGGCCCTGCTTCACCGAGTCGCCCACTTTGACGAAGGGAGGCGCATCCGGCGCCGGAGCGGCGTAGAACGTACCGACGATCGGCGATTTGACGGTATGGAAGTTCTCAGCGGGAGCCGCAAACGGCGCAGCGGACGCGCGCGCCGACGCCGCGGCTTCGGCTACCGGACCAGGGTTGGGCACGGAGGGTTGGCGGGAGGGCGCCTGCGAAACCAGGGGAACTGCTTGCAGCACGCCGGATGCGGTTTGGCGCTTGAGCCGAACACGGAAGTCGCCGCGCTGGTATTCGACCTCTTCGAGGCCGCGCTCGGTCATGAACGCGAGAATCCGCTCGATTTCTGCGAGGTCCGCACGGGGGGGATTCCCTGGGTTGGCGTTTTTCTTCTGGGCCATTCGATTTAGTGGCGTAACGGTGGCGCGCCGTCGACCTCAGACTTCAATCAGTTCGCGGGGCGCAGAAGTAAGCGTTTCACGCCCTCCCGCGAGGACTAGCACGTCGTCTTCTATTCGGATCCCCCCGCGGCCGGGTAGATAGATGCCCGGCTCTATGGTCACTACGCTGCCCGTTTGGAGCGCCGCGGTCTGGTTCATGCGTAGAGTGGGCCGCTCATGCACCTCGATGCCGAGGCCGTGGCCGGTGCTGTGGATGAAATAGCGCTCGAGCCCTTCCCGCCGCAGCACGCTTCGAACGGCCCGGTCCACCTCAGAGGCCGCAACGCCCCCCTTAACGGCCTCGCGGCCTGCGGTCTGGGCCTCCAAGACCGCCTGATACCATCTCCGCACCTCTGGGGACGCGCGACCAATGTGAATTGTCCGGGTGAGGTCGGAGCAATAGCCGCGGAGTATAACACCCAGGTCGAGGACCACCAAATCCTTTTCTTTGAGTCGTTTGGAGGAGGCACGGCCGTGGGGCAGCGCAGCCCGCACACCCGAGGCGACGATGGTTTCAAACGAGGGGCCCTCGGCGCCTTGCCTCCTCATTCGATACTCAATCTCGGCTGCCAGATCGGTCTCCCTCATCCCTGCGTGTGCGGCCTTAATCGCCGATTGCATAACTTGGCTCCCGATTCGGGCAGCCCCGCGCATTCGCGTTAGCTCTTCCGAATCCTTGACCTCGCGGAGAGCCTCCACCAGCCCCTGCGCCGCCTTCCAACGGCAACCGCAGCGTGCTGGAGTGCGTGCTGTGCGAAGTTGTGCGACGGTGAGCCTATCCTCCTCGAACAGGGTGGTGGCGCTGCGCGGCAGCCGTGCCAGCTGCTCCCCTACTGCCTGCGCCAGAGGCTTGCGAGTAATCTTGACGCGCACGCCGCTCGCGCGACATTCCCCGGCAGCCTGGGCGTCGAACCGAGGGTCAGTAAAGAGAGTCGCATGGCCGCCGCTGACGAGGAGCATCCCGTTATCGCCGGTAAAGCCGGTGAGGTAGAAAATATTGGGCCGATGGCTTACCAGCAATGTCGCGGCGTGTGCGCGGCGAAGTTCAGCGCGAAGACGGCGTAACCGGTGTGAGAACTGTAAGGGCATCGCGTGGGAAAGAAAAGGGGAGAGAGGCAATCGCCCCTCTCCCCCGAAGCTTTCCGGTTCTCCCTGCGGCTAGGTGGGGATAATCCGCGGGGTGATGAAGAACAGCAACTCGGTTGAAGAGGTGCTGATCAGGGTGTGGCGGAAGAGATGACCGATCAACGGGATGCTGCCGAGGAACGGCGTCTGATCCACCTCAGTCGACTGCGAGGAAATAATGACACCACCGATCACAACGGTGCCGCCATCGGCGACCAGGACTTTCGTCTGGGCTTCCTGAGTATCGAGCGCGGGAATGCCCATGACGCGCGGGATACCGGTGTCGATCGCGGTGTTTTCGACGTCCACATCCATGTAAATGGTGCCTTCCGCGGTGATCTGCGGGGTGACCTGGAGCTTGAGGACGGCGTCGATGAACTCGGTGGAAATGGTGTTGTTCACCACGGTCTGCACGGGAATCTTGGTGCCCTGCTTGACGAGGGCGGGCTGATTGTTCTGCGTGATGACCTTCGGCTTGGAGAGCAGCTTGCCGGCGCTGCGCGTCTCGGCCGCGGATATGATCAGGTCAATCGCCACATTGGGAGAGCTATAGACATACGAGAAGCCGGTATTAGGCGTCAGCGCCGGGAGGTTGGTATTCAACGGAATCTGATTCGTCCCGGACACCGTGAAAGGCGGAGTGGGCTCGCCCACAGGCCGGACAATCGGGCTGACGAACGCCGTGTTGCCCGGCAAGCCGCCGAACAGGTTCTTGCCGTTGATGGCGGAGGCGGAGAAGCCGAATTGCGTACCAATCTCGCGGGAGAAAGCGCGGCTGGCTTCCACTACGCGGGCTTCTATCTCAACCTGCTGCGACTTGCGGTCGATCGTCTTGATCAGCGCATCGAGGTCCGGGAACGCGGACGGAATGTCGCGGATGATCAAGGTATTGGAACGGTCGTCGGCCAGGATGTCGCCGCGCGAAGAGAGGAACCGCTTGAGCGTGTCGCGCACGGCGCTGGCTTTGGCATAGTTGAGCGTGCGCGTGGCCGTCACAGCCGGCACGGCCTCGTTCTGGGCCTTGGCGAGGGCGAGTTGCTGTTCCGCCTCCGACTTCAGGGTGGTGCGGGTTGCGATGCGCAGCACGTTGCCTTGGAGCTGCTTATCCAGGCCGTTGTTCTGGAGAACGATATCGAGGGCCTGATCCCACGGCACATCGTCGAGGACGAGCGTCAGGCTGCCGCGGACCGCGGGATCCAGAACCACGTTGAGCCCGCTGATTTCGTGGATCAGGCGGAAAAAGTCTTTCAGATCCACGTCCTTCAGGTTCACGGAGATGGGTTCGCCCGTGTACTTCTTCTGCTGCGGTGCGGGAGTTCCACCCGCGGCGGCGGCCTGGCTGGGCTCTACTGCTTCGGCTGCGGCCGGAGCCCGCGCCGGAACCGGACCGGCGGGAGCGGCAGCGGCCGGCCGATCGCCATCCGGCCGAGGAGAACCCAAGACAGCGGCATCCTCCGTAAGGGACTTGGGCAGGGACATGGAACTCGAATCCACAGTGACCACGGGGCCAGGGAATACGGGCGCCGCAGCAACCGCGGTCTTTGGAGGAGCGGCTGCCGTATCCACGGCCGACTGAGTTTCCGCGGGAACTGGCGCAGGGGCTGGCGTGACCTCCTGCTTGGCCCGTTCAACGGCCGGCGCCGCCTGCGCAGCGTGGATTTCCACCTTCTCGGCGGCCGGCTTGACTGTGGCTAGAGTCACGGAACCGAAGGTGACGATCAGGCCCGAGCTTGTGGGAGCAACCTGGTAGGCGGCCGCATGTCCCAGATCGATCACCACACGAGCCACATCCGGCTTGAACTGAGAAGCGCGAATTCCGGTTACTGGCTCCACAACCGTCGAAGGCTTCTGCACCCGGCCGAGAATGGCGCCCTGGAAATCGAGCACCAGCCGCTCCGGATTAATCATCCGGATGGCTTGGTAATTCAGTTTGCCGGTGGCTTCCACGTTGACAATCACCTGACCATCGGCCCGTGCCACGGTGACGCGCTCGATCCTGGCGCCACTGGCTTCTCCAGTGTGCACAGACGGAGCGCTGGACGCAGCCGTCTTCGCGGCGGACCGCGAAGCGCTCATCACGGCAGGCTGGAGGTGCGCCACGGGAGCCGCAGGCTCACCGGAATCGAACGCGATCGTGAGCTCATTCGAATTGGCGCGCTCAAGCCGGGGGCCAACGGGACGGCGGAGCAAGACCTCGAGTCGGACCATCGAGCGTCCCATGGAACGGTAGGGCAGCAGGCGATAGCCGCTCACTACGTCGGAATTGAGCACGCGTGGCGCGCCAGATCCTTCCAGCACCACACCGCTCATCTCCACGACGTACAGCGAGTCGCTGGAGCGCAGAGTGGTGTAGTCGAAGGGACCGGAGGCGTGCGCCAGGAGCCGCACACCGGAGGCCTCCACAGCCGCCTGGAAAGTTAAAGTGGCGGGTGGCCCTTCCTGGGAATACAGGGGAAGGCCAGCCAGCGCCAGCACGATTACAACCAGCGCGGCGATGCGCCAGTCAGGTGCACGCCCGTTCGTTTTCATTGCTGCTCTCCTGCGCTAGAGTAAACTCGCTTCACAACTGTCCGCTCGACGGGATTTCCAAACGGATCCTTGCCCGACTCCTGAAACGTGACGCCATCCATATTGACTTGCTCAACGCGGCCGTCGAACAACCGGTCGCCTTGATGAAGGAAATAGGTCCGACCCTGCGGGCTGGTGGCCACAACGATCATGCCGTTGGCGCTGCGCACGATGCCGTCAATGCGCACGGTGGAAACCTGAAGGCCAGCCTTACCCGGCGGCAGCACCACGGGGCCTTTCCCGCCCGCAGCAGAGACAAGCGAGAGGAATGGGTCGCGGCCATGTGGCTTGCTCGGCGGCGCTTCTTCCTTCTTCGCTTCCTCCTTTTTGGCTTCTTCCTTTTTCGGTTCCTGCTTCTTGGCGGCTGGTTTAGGCGCCGCAGGCTTTGCCGCAGGAGCGGGTGCCTGCGCTTTTGCCGGAGCTTTTGCCGGAGCCTTTGCCGGAGCCTTTGCCGGAGCCGGTGCCTGTGCCTTAGCGGGCGCCTGGGCGGCGGGCGCCGGAGTGGCCTTTGCGGGTGACTTGGAAGGCGGTGGCGCTTGCTGCTCGGAGGCCGCAAAGTTGCGCGGCTTGGCCTGGGCCACACCGGCCAGAGCCATGCCGAGCATCAGGAGTCCCAGTCGCTTCAAGATGTGGAGTGGCGGCAGCATGATTCACCCTTCCCGGCTATTACTTCCCGGGCCCGGCGCCCGGCTTCTGTCCGGGCTTGGGCGGAGCCTGAGAGCCACCGGTAAAGTACGTGGTGGCCGTAAACGTACCGAAGACCGTGGTTCCAGGCCGCAGCGGAAACGGCGGAGGCGTCGGCCCGCCTTGATACTGGCTACTGGGCGCCGAAAACGTAATATCCGCGACGTTGATGATGCGCGAAAGCCGGCTGAGCCGCTCGAAGAATTCGACGACCTGGAAATAGGGCCCGTCCACAGCTACTTCAAAGGGAACTTCGTAGAAGTAGTCCTTGGGCTCAATGGGCTTGGCGGTGAGCCGGCGAATGGAAATCTTGGAAGCGCTGGCGGAGTCGCTAATGGCCTTAATAAACTCGTCCACCTGTTTATCGTCGGGAACGATGGCCTTCAGGGTGTCGAGCTGTTTTTGCATGGCCTGAATGTCGGCGGCCAATTGCGCCTTCTGCACGTCGTAATACTGAAGCGCCTTCACTTCCTCGTTCAGATTGCTGAGCTTGGTATTGAGGGTGTCGCGCTGGGCGCGAACGGCCTGGATGGGCAAGCCGGGGACGTACTCGCCTGCCGCCACGAGGACGACAGCGAGGGCGACGAAAATGACCGCCTGAACCCCGAATGGCAGCTCTCGGAATGTGGCCATGGCGCCTTCTCTCCCTCAGTTCTTAATCGACTTCGGCGGAGCGGCTGCCGGGGGCTGCTGGGCGCCGGTCCCCTGGCTGGGCAAAGTGAAATCCGCCGTCAGGGTAAAAATGAAAGTAGAGGACGCGGGACGGCGTTCGTCCTGTTTGGTCTCTTTGATCTCGACCTTGTCGAAATAGCCGGAGCGTTTTAGTTCGGCGATGAAACTGGCGACGGCGTTGAGGGTTTCCGCTTCGCCGTCCATCTGGAGCGAGTTGCCCGTTCGCCGCAGACCGTTCATCCACAAGGCATCCACACGATTGACGGTATTGGCGACGGCGTCGAGAAGTTCCTGGCCTCCGGAACGGTTGCGCTGGAGCTGCTCGATGACGTCCACGCGCTGCTTGAGCGCGGCCTTCTCCGCCTTGCGGCTCTCGACTTCCTGCTTCACGCTCTGCAGCCTGTTGCGTTCGCCCGTCTGAATGTCGATCTTCCTCTTGAGGTCGACGACTTCCTTGTTCATCTGGCTCCAGTGGAAGAAGAGAGCGGCAGCGGCGATGAGGATGGCGATAACGAAGCCGAAAATCTGGACGGAAACGTCCATGGGCGCGCCCCCGGCGCGCACCTTTTTGGGCCGCGGTTGTCCGAGAAGGTTGATTCGTATCATGGCGCGTCAAAACTCCTCAGGGCCAGCCCCACGGAAATGGCCAGGCGCGGGGCGATTTCCCGCAACTGATCTTCATTATGCTTGCCGGGATTGATGGCGATCTTCCGGAAGGGGTAGAGCTCTTCCACCGGCATCGCGAATTCCTCCCGCAGCAGGTCCACCAGCCCCGGAACCCTGGCCGTTCCCCCAGCCAGGTAAATCCTCTGGATATTCTCGCCGCTAGCGGTGGCGCGGAAGAAGTCAAAAGTCTTTTGAATTTCCAGAATCAAGATGTCGGAAACGGAACGCAGAATGGAGGCTTTTTGCTCCTCGCTGACGCCGGACAGGGTTTCGCCCTTCTTCAGCTTTTCCGCGTCGTCGAAATTCAGGTCCAATTCCTTCTGCAGCGCGTCGGTATACTGGTTGCCGCCGACGGAAACGTCGCGGGTGAACAAGGGGATCTGGCTGCGGACGATGTTGATGCTCATGACGCCGGCGCCGATGTTCAGCAGCGCGATGGTCTGGCCGGGGTCGGGCTCGTAGTTCACTTCGAAGCAGTTCTGCAATGCGAAAGCGTCGATATCGACGACCAGGGGGGTGCGCCCGGCCTGAGCGAGCACGTTGGTGTGGTTCAAAATCTTGTCCTTCTTTACGGCCACCAGAAGGACATCCATCTGGGTATCGAGCGCTTCCAGAACCTGATAACTGAGGTTGACGTCGGCGATATCGAAGGGAATATGCTGGCCGGCCTCCACTTGGATGCGGTCGTACAGTTCTTCCTCGCTCATAAACGGAAGCGTGACGCGCTTGACGATGACCGAGTGGCCGGATACGGAGGTGGCCACGTTCTTGGTCTTGATCTTCTGGCTGTCGAAGATGTCGCTGATGGCCTTGGCGACCGACGGCGCGTCCATGATGGCCCCGTCCACCACCGTGTCCTGAGGAAGGGCCTCAAGGCCGTAGCTGGCCAGCTCATAAGCGCCCTTAGAGGATTTCAGTTCGACGGCTTTTACCGAGCTCGATCCGATATCGAGTCCCACCAGTTCCCGTGCTTTGCTTCCAAACATGGCTCGCCTCTCCCCCGCGGACCTCAGCCGCGCCGATCCCGGCGCGCGCGAAGCATCTTGCGGTCCATCCAACGATCCAGCGCGGTCTTCTTAAACTTCCAGCGATTCCCGAGTTTGAATGCGGGGATGCGGTCGGCGTAAATATACCGGTACAGGGTGTCAGGGGAAACACCCAAATAACGCGAGGCTTCGCGGATGTTCATGACTTCCCGCGATTCCAGGGTGTCCACCGGCATCAAACCGCCCCCCTTCGGAAATCCCCCGTCAACGTAAGCTGGGCACAAGAGTTGCTGAGCGGCGTTATGGCACCGGGCGGGCGGGGGTGTCAAGAAATGGATTGGGCAGATGTGCGGTAAACTTTGGTTTTCTTAGGCAAAATGGCAGCAGGTGTAGGGCCCAAATACAACCTGTAGTGGTGCGGCTCACGCGATCTACTAGGCCTAGCTGTCACGATGCTGGAACCTGAATGCTTACTGTTTGTTCACCACGGGAAGACCAAGTCGGCCCCACAACGCGTCGATGCGCTGCTTGACCTCGGCGCTCATGCGCGCTTCTGCAGGCCATTTGCGGTCGTATCCCTCGCCGGGAAGTTTGCGCGTGGCATCGACACCCATTTTAGAACCGAAGTCCTGTCGGCGCGCGGCGTGATCGAGCGTGTCCACAGGGCCGAGCACGAATTGAATGTCGCGCTCAGGATCGATGGCGCAAAGCGCTTTCCATAAAACCTCGCGGTGATTCTGCACGTTCACGTCGTCGTCCACGACAACGATCACTTTCGTGAACATGGCCTGCCCCAGAGACCAGATCGCGCTCATGATTTTTCGCGCCTGGCCCGGATAGGATTTGCGGATGGAGACGAGCATCAGATTGTGAAAAATGCCTTCGGCAGGCATGGAAATGTCCACAATCTCGGGGTACTGCATCTTCATGACGGGCAAAAAGATGCGTTCGACGGCATGGCCCATAAAGAAATCTTCCTGTGGGGGCGGGCCGACCATGGTGGTGAGGTAAATGGGGTCCTTGCGCTGCGTGATGCAGGTGATGTGGAAGACGGGAAAATCACCCTCCTGGGAGTAGAAGCCGGTGTGGTCGCCGAAGGGCCCCTCCAGGCGGGCTTCGGCGAGATCGACGTAGCCTTCGAGAACGATTTCAGCGTTCGCAGGAACTTCGAGGTCCACGGTTTCGCAGGCGACGACTTCGACGGGCTCGCGGCGAAGGAAGCCGGCGAAAAGGAACTCATCCATATCGGGCGGGACAGGAAGAATGCCGGAGAGGCAGGTGGCGGGATCGGAGCCGATGGCGACGGCGACTTCGAGCTTCCCTTGCCCGTGCCGTGAGCGAGCGCGGCGGTAGTGTTCGGCGCCGTGCTTTTGCGTTTGCCAGTGCATGCCGGTGGAGCGGTCGTCGAAGACCTGCATGCGATACACGCCTACGTTGCGCTTGCCGGTTTCGGGATTCTTGGTGATGACCAGCGGCCAAGTGATGTAGCGGCCGCCGTCTTCGGGCCAGCACTGGAGGATGGGAAATTCCGAAAGGGCGAAGCCTTCGCGGCGGATGACTTCCTTGCAGGGACCGGATTTGACGGCCTTGGGGAAAAACGCTCCGAGCTCGGCGAGCTTGGGAAGCATTTTCAGCTTATCGAGAAGGCCTTGCGGCGAATGGAAGTCGAGATAGGAGCGGATGCGCGCGGCAACTTCGTCGAGCGCATCCACTTCGAGAGCAAGATTCACGCGCCGGGCGGAGCCGAGCATGTTGATGAGCAGCGAATGGCGCGAGCCTTTTGTCTTTTCGAACAGCAGCGCCGGGCCGCCGGATTTGGTGACGCGATCTGTGATTTCCGTGATTTCGAGGACCGGATCGACTTCGGCGGAGATGCGGTGGAGTTCGCCCGCTTTTTCGAGTTTGCGAATGAAATCGCGAAGATCCTGGAAGGCCACGGGGCTCCTCGGTCCGGTGTCAATCTAGCATGGATGGGGAGAGTGGCGACTGGTGATTCGTGATGGTGAGCCGGCACCTTTCCTGTTGACATGCCACAGGAGAGGAAGGATACTCCTGTGGACATCCCACAGGAGGCGGTATGGCCGGCGACAAACCGGAGATTCTGCAGGGCACGCTGGATTTGATGGTCTTGAAAACGCTCTCGGTGATGGGGCCGCTACACGGCTACGGAATCGCGCGGCGCATTGAACAGATCAGCGAAGAGCTGGCCATCAATCAAGGCACGATTTACGCCTCGCTGGCACGACTGATGCTGAAGGGATGGATCGACGCAGAATGGGGTACGTCGGAAAACAACCGCAAAGCAAAGTTCTATTACGTGACCAAGGCAGGACACAAACAAATGAAAGCGGAAGCCCGGAACTGGGAACGAATTTCCCGGATCATCGGCCGCGTGTTGAGTCTGGCGGAGCGGGGGTAACGCCATGCTCGATTGGTTTCGGACGCTCGCATCGCGAATTCGCGCCTGGGGATCGGCAGCCCAGATCGATCGCGAATTTGAGCAGGAACTGGAATCGCATCTCGAGCTGCTGACCGCGGAGAATGTGCGGCGCGGCATGGCGCTGGAGGAAGCGCGGCGCGCGGCACGGGTGCGGCTGGGAGGAATCACGCAACTGAAAGAGACCAACCGAGAGCTCCGCGGCCTGCCACTGGTGGAGACGCTGATGCAGGACGCGCGCTACGCAGTGCGAATGCTGAGGAAGAATCCCGGCTTTACGGCAGTGGCCGTGCTCACACTGGCGCTGGGCATCGGCGCGAACACAGCGATTTTCAGTGTGGTCGAGGCTGTGCTCTTAAAACCCCTGCCCTATCCGCATGCCGAACAGCTTTTCTTTGTCTTCCAGCAGCGCGCGCGCGACGCAAAAGTGCAGGCCGGCTGGTCCTACCTGAACTTCTTGGATTTGCGCGAGCAAAGTCACGTCTTCAGCGAGATGGGGAGTAACGGGAACCATGAGCTCACTTTGACGGGCCGCGGCGACCCGGAAGTGGTGAGCGTGGCCGACGTCACGCCGGAGATCTTCTCGCTCCTGGGCGCGAAGCCCATGACCGGCCGGCTGTTTCTTCCCGCCGACGCGAAGCCCGGCGCGCCAGCGGTCGTAATCCTGAGCGAAAGCCTGTGGCGCGGCTTGTTCCACTCCGACCCGCAAATCCTGGGAAGCTCGATCAATCTGGACCGGCGGCCCTTTACGGTCGTCGGCGTCCTTCCACAGTCGTTCCGCTTTTCGGCGCGCACGCGAAGCAATTTGCTCTGGATCCCCGTGACGCAGGATCCGCTTTTCACTCAGTGGATCCCGAACCGAGGAGGTCATTGGCTGGCCGTTGTCGGCCGGCTGAAGCCGGGAGTCTCCACGGCCGAAGCGCAGGCAGAACTTGACACCATCAATCAGCGGCTGGCGCGGGAATTCCCCGGCGAGAACAGCGGGTGGGTGATCCGCATGACGCCGCTCGGGGAATTGGTTGTGGGAGACGTGCGGCCGACGCTCGTGATGCTGTGGGGCGCCGTGGGTGTGATCCTGCTGATTGCGTGCGCGAACATCGCCAGCCTGCTCCTGGCGCGCGCCACGACGCGATCGCGGGAGATCGCCGTGCGTAGCACGCTGGGAGCAGGACGCTCGAGGATCGTACGGCAGTTGTTAAGCGAGTCGCTGGTGCTGGGCCTGCTGGGCGGGGCGGCCGGAACCGCCCTGGCGTACTGGGGCGTCCACGCACTCGGATCGCTGCTGGCACAAAACCTGCCACAGGTGAACCCGATTCGCGTGGACGCGGCGGTCCTGGGTTTCGCGCTGGCGATTTCCGCAGCGGCCGGCAGCGTGTTCGGGCTGGCTCCCGCATTTTTCGCCGCCGGGCTAGGATTCGCAACCAGCCTTCGCGAAGGCAACCCCCGTGCCGGGGAGAGTCACGTCAGCCGCCGGGCACGGGGCGTGCTGGCCGCGGTGGAAACCGCGCTGGCCATGGCCTTGCTGGTCGCCGCGGGCCTGCTTCTGCGCAGTTATTCCCGAATGTCGGCTGTCAGCTCGGGATTCACACCCGAGAATGTGGTCAAGGCGAACTTTTCGCTTTACAGCGCCCGCTATTCAGGCCCGCAAGAATGGCTGAATTTTACGAATGAGCTGCTGGGCCGGCTTCACTCCGAACCTGGTCTGCAAGAATCCGCCCTCGTCGTTCCTACGCCCATCGCCGACACCAGCATCAATGTGGTCTTCGACATCGTCGGCTCTCCCGCGCTCGCCGCGGGCTCGTCGCGCACGGCGGATTACGCAGCCGTTAGCCCGGAGTACTTCCAAGTGCTGGGAATCCCCTTGTTGGCCGGCCGGGAATTCGACGACGGCGACGTCATGTCCGCGCCTCGCGTCACGCTGATCAGCCAGGCGCTCGCCCGGGCGTACTTTCCGCATGAAGATCCGCTGGGCAAGCAGCTCCGCTTCGCTTTCGGGGCGGATAGCGACGCGCCAAGAATAATTGCCGGCATCGTCGGAGACGTCCGCGACGTCTCTCCGGGCGCGGAACCCGGCCCCATGGTGTACGTGCCCTTCGCGCAATCACCGTTTCCGGGCTCGGACATTCTCGTACGCAGTTCCCTGGACGTGTCCGCGGTGGTCGCGGCCATCCGCCGCGACGTGGCGCAGATGGACCCGGACCTGGCCGTCGGAGATGTTGCCCAGCTCCCTGGCGCGATTCAGAGTTCGCTGGCGCCGCCCCGGTTCCGCACGCTCCTGCTCGTGCTGTTCGCTGCGCTGGCGCTGCTGCTGGCGGCCTCGGGAATCTTTGGCGTCATCTCCTACTCGGTGTCGCGCCGGACTCAAGAGATCGGGATTCGCGTTGCGCTCGGAGCCTCGCGTGCCACGATACTGCGCATGGTCATGAGGGAGACGCTGGGTCTGACGTTTTCGGGAGTGGCACTGGGTGTTCCCTGCGCGCTCCTGGCCGCGCGCCTGGTGCGCCATATGCTCTTCGGCATTACGACGAGCGACCCGGCGACTCTCTCGGCAGCAGTGCTCACCTTGGTCGCGTCGGCGGTGCTGGCGGGATACGTCCCCGTCCGTCGCGCGATGCGCGTGGACCCCATGGTGGCGTTGCGACATGAATGAAGAAGTCCTGAGTGGCGAGTGGCTGGTGGCTAGTTTTGGAGAGGAGAAGAAAAAGCCATCGGAAGCGACGGGACTACTCGCGGCGCAAGGATTGTGCTAGGGTAAGGCGTAGAGCGGGCGTCGTACAATGGCAGTATAGAAGCTTCCCAAGCTTCGGACGTGGGTTCGATTCCCATCGCCCGCTCCATAAATCTCGTTGATTCCGTTGCCCTCACGCCTGGAAGGCAGCTGAAATTCCCCTTCAAACGAGCGGTTTTGTTCCAAAGATGTTCCAAAACTGTGTGAGTTGTTCCATGGATCTCGGAGCAATTGAAGCAGGACGAGAAAAATGAAAAATCTTCGGTCTACGCTCCGCAGGATTGCGAATGACCTGCAGCGCGATTTTGCT
>DASPSB010000194.1:0-3608 GCA_035624135.1 Candidatus Acidiferrales bacterium
TTGCGCTCCACGTCTGTGTCTTCAACGCGAACAATAAATGTGCCGCCCTCACGCCGCGCAAACAGCCAGTTGAACAGCGCCGTACGCGCCCCGCCCACGTGGAGATAGCCCGTGGGCGACGGGGCGAAACGTACTCGCGGCTTCGTTGCTGATGACATGCGAGAGTCGTGTCCTCCGGCGAATGGAAAAGTTTAGCATCCTAGCCGAGGCTCCATCGAAAATCGAGACGGGAATCGCGAGGGTACGCCTTCCTCCTTGCCGCACGGCGAGGTATAGTGCCCACCTATTGAAAAGAATGGTCTATATTCGCTCTCGAACTATGCGGCGATCAGCGTATGCCGTCGGCTTGCTGCTGGCCACTATGGCCAATGAACCGCAAGAGCTCCAGGCGCAGCAGGACACCTGCCTGCGCCGTTCGCTGCCACTGAGCCTCGACACGAACAGGGAGCTTGCCGACGCGGGGATTCCCGTGGCGGATTTCCAAGCTAAGGTCGGTGGCAAGCCGGTGAAGATCCTTTCCGTCGCCCCCGATGGCAGACCGCATCGCATTGTGATTTTGCTCGATGCCAGCGGAAGCATGTTCAGCCGCTGGCCTACGGCTTTGCGGCTTGTCGCTTCGCTTGTGGAATCTCCGCTGCCGAATTCACAGGTGGCTTTGCTCAGCTACGGTGAAGACATCAAGGAGAGAATCGAATTCTCCCGGGGAAAAGAAGCGATCCTAGATTGGCTGGCAGAGCACCGTGTCGACACGAATCTCACCAGAAAGCTGGTTCACGGGCGAACAGCGCTTCTGGACGCCCTCGTTGCAGGATTGGATCTGCTCGAGACGCCCACATCAGCAGATAGCCTCTGGTTGATCAGCGATGGCGGGGAAAACGCGAGTCATGTGCACGCCCACGAAACTGGCGAGCGGCTAATTCGCAGTGGGGTACGGCTCTTTGTAACCGCGTTATACGACCCGCTTGTATCCCGGGCGACGCCGGAGGAGGTCAATGGTCCTGCCATGTTGGCTGACGCGGCTTATAAGACGGGCGGCAAAATGATCGTGTTCCATTCCGGACGAGCCCCAATCAGGGCCCCGGAAAATGCTCTGCTGCCGGCTTCGGTCGACCTGTTTCGCACAGCCATGACGCGCGACTACCTGCTTGAGGTTGAGCTGCCGGAGCGGCTCCGCAAGCCTCGTTCCTGGAATTTGAAGCTTGCCGGTGATAGCAAGAAACAGTGGAAGGACGTGCAGTTAATCTATCCAACCCAGCTCGCTGCCTGCGAGCCATAATGCCCCACCGTCGCCTCGATTGATTCCGACCGAGCCTTGCGGAGCTGGCAAATGAGCGCTGGCGGGCCGACGTTCGTGTTGCCTCGACTCGCATTTACATCAAACCGGCTCATGTTCCAGGCCAGCAACCAATAGTCTTGACCCTATCAGAAACCGCCCGTTATAGTCCCAAACTGCGACGTACTTGAAACCTTGCCGGCACCGTCGTGAACGAACTGCGGCGGAAAAGCTGGGTGCGTCCCTAACTTCTACACGTCGGGGTGTCCGCACTCTTGGAGCGCGGGCGCGGCGTTGAAGCGTCTCTCGAGCGAGCGAAATCGTGGCCGTACAGGAAAGCACCATATCGCTGGCGCTGTTCATGGCCGCAGCGTTCACCGGCCTGTTCTTCGGCTTTCTCTACGGGCTGAAGCGGCAGGTGTATTTGCTGTGGTGGGCGGCGGGCTGGGGTGCGCTCTCGCTCTACGCGCTTCCGCGCGCGGCAGAGAATTTATTCGGCAGCGGCGATTGGGATGAACCTGTGGGCGCGTGCATGCTGGGCGCCGCGGCGCTCCTGTTTGGGCTGGGCGCGCAGCGCTATGCCGGAACCCCGCTGGCTAAACGCGAAGCGGCGATTTCCGCGGTCATCTTGGCGGCATGGGCCGGCGTGGTGTATCTCAAGTGGCTGTCCGTCTCGCCGGCGCTGGTCAGCGGCGTGTTGTTTCTCTTTGTTGCGTACACCTTCTGGAAAGAAGGCCGGAAGCAGCAATCGTATCCGGACCTGTTCCTGACCGGCGCATTCTTCCTGTGGGGCGCAGTGCTGGCCGTGGGCGCTATCTGGGAAGGCTTGGCGGAGTGGCTGAACACGGACGTGCGCCTGCTGTTCGTCGTGCCGCAATTGCTCATCGCGGCTCTGATGGTGATGGCGCTGTACGAGGAGGAAAAGCGCCGGGTCGAGCGCAACATGCTGGCGCTCTCGAACCTCAACTTGGCGACTTCGGGCTTCGTGGGCGGCGAGATCCAGCGGATGCTGGCGCAGGCGCTCGACCGCGTATTGAACGTGGCGCGCATCCAGATGGGCGCGCTCTTTCTGCATCACGGCGACCCGCTCGGGCCGCGCTCGGTGATCGCTGCGGGACTGAGCGATTCCTTCTGCGCCTCCATCCAGGAAGAAAAGCTGGACGATTACCAGGTGCAGTTGGTCAGGCGCCTGGGCGGTCTGGTGGTGTTGCGCGATCTGACGCGCGGCTCATCGTGGGCGCCGCTCGAGCGCGAAGAGAATTTCAAGCGCTTCCGCGAACTGGCGCTCGCTGAGGGAATCCGCACGCTCGCGGGCATCAGCCTGCAGGCCAAAGAGAAAGTTTTTGGATTGCTGCTGCTCGGCGGGACGGATAACCGCAGCTTCACGCCCGCGGAGTTGAGATTGCTCCTCGCCCTCGGCCACCAGATCGGCATGGCGGTCGAGAACAGCTACCTCATCCAGCAGACCGCGCGGCGCACTGAAGAGCTGCACACGCTCAACGAAATCGGCCGCGTGTTCAGCTCCACCCTCGACCTCGAAGAGCTGTTCAAGCACATCTTCACGGAGATGCAGCGGCTGTTCGACGTGAGCAATTTCTTCATCACCATCCACGAGCCCAAGACCGCGCAAATCCGCTACGAGGTGGAAATCCTGGACAGCAAGCGGCTGCCGCGCCGAACGCGGCCGGTGGGCAAGCACCTGACCGAGCACATCATCGAAACGCGCCAGCCGCTGCTCATCCGCGAGCGGCTGGAAGACGAGCTGAAGCGGCTGGGACTCGAAGGCCTGCTGCCGCAGATGAAGTGCTTTTGCGCCGTGCCGCTGATCCTCTACAACCGCGCCATCGGCGTGCTGGGCGTGCACAGTCCGCAGGAGCGCGCCTTCGACGAAGGCCACCTGGAGTTGCTGCGCGTGCTGGCGAGCGAAGCGGGCATCGCCATGGAAAATGCCCGCCTCTTTGAAGAGGAGCGGAAGAAGGCGCGGCACCTGCTGCTGCTGAACAACGTTTCGCGCCACGCCATCACCACGCTGGATCCCGACGAACTGCTGGGAAAAATGACCGCGGAGATGGAAAGCGCGCTCGTGTACGACCATGTGGGAATCGCCATGCTCGATTACGCGACAAAAGAAGTCGTCGTGCACGCCGAGGGCGGCCGGCGGCTGGGCGCCAAGGGCAAGCGCATCCCGTTCGACAACGGGCTGCTCGGCCACGTGGCGCGCAGCGGGCAGATGATCTCCGTGCACGACGTGGCCGGCAGCGGCATTCCGCCGGTTCTGCCGGATTCAGTTTCGGCCATCGGATTTCCCCTCATCTACGCCGATCAGTTGCTGGGC
>DASPSB010000208.1:0-6395 GCA_035624135.1 Candidatus Acidiferrales bacterium
TGGCGGGACAGCCGGAAATGGGCGGCTATCAATTAATGATATCGGCGGATGTCTTCCGCGGCCGGTATCGCGAAAGCCTGGAAACGCCGAAGCCGCTCACGGCAGGCGAGCCGCTGCTCTACCGGTTCAATCTGCCCACGGCCAATCACGTGTTTCTGCCGGGGCATCGCATGATGGTGCAGGTGCAATCGAGCTGGTTTCCGCTCTACGACCGTAACCCGCAGACGTTTGTGCCGAACATTTTCTGGGCTAAGCCCGAGGATTATCGAAGGGCGATTCAGCGTGTTTATCACACCGCGGCCCATGCCAGCTTCATCGAGTTGCCGATGGTGGTGCCACAGTAAGGCGAGAGGGCGAGGGTGGAACCGTAACGCGCTTTCTGGCATCATAGTGGTTTCGTCGCTGGCCTAGCGACGCGGCTGTAGAGCCCTCCTCGGGACGAGCCGCGCAGACCGGCCAACGCCAGGGAGCAACCCGAATGAAAACCGGCATTCATCCCGACTATCACGAAGTGACCGTGGCGTGCGCCTGCGGGAATACGTTCAAGACACGCTCGACCTACAAAGGCAACGTGCTGAAGCTCGAAATCTGCTCGAACTGCCACCCATTTTTCACCGGCAAACAGAAGTTGATTGATACGGCCGGGCGCGTCGAGCGCTTCCAGAAGAAATACGCGCAGAAGCAGAAGGCCTAGCGCGGAAATCCCGGCAAATTAAACAACGGGCGATCGTCCCGCGTTGCCAGCGTGTGTGCGCGCTGCCCGCAGGATGGCTTCGATGCTCATCTCCACGTCCTGGTCCGTGGTGGACCAATTGCTCACGCTGATGCGCATCGCCGCCCGCCCTTTCCAAACCGTGCCGCCGCACCAGCACGTGCCATCTTCCTGAATGGCGGCGATGACGCGCTGCGTTTGTTCATCGGTCCCAAACGAAACCACAACCTGATTCAGCGTTACTTCATTCCGCACATCATATCCGGCATCCCGCAAAGCCTCAGCAAACCGGCGCGCCTGACGGCAATTGCGCTCCACAATTTCGGCGACGCCCTGGCGCCCGAGGGAGCGGAGTGCCGCATAGAGGGGGATCGCCCGGGCGCGCCGCGACTCTTCCGGCACAAACTCGTGCGGGTCACGTTCGGCCTCCGTCGAGATGATGTAAGCGGCGGCGAGAGACATGGCGCTGCGATGGGCGGCCTCGTGGGCACAGAAGACGATGCCGCAGTCGTAAGGAACGTTGAGCCATTTGTGCGCGTCGGTGGATATGGAATCCGCATGCTCGATCCCGCGAAGGGATGCGGCGAGATGCGGTGAAGCAGCAGCCCACAAGCCAAATGCGCCGTCCACATGTAGCCAGGCCCCGGATTGTTTCGCCAATTGGACGATTTCAACGAGGGGATCGATGGCACCCGTGTTTACGTTTCCCGCCTGCGTACAGATGATGGCTGGTCCGCGGAGGCCGCGCAGCGTTGCAGCAAGATCGGCGGCTCGCATCCGGCCCTGACTGTCGGCGGGGATCCGGCGCACGCGGTTGCCCCCCAAGCCCAGCAAGCGAAGCGCCGTCGAAATGGTGTAATGCGCTTCCTCGCCCACCAGCACCTCAATGGGTGGCGCGCCGAACAGGCCCTTGTCCTCCACGTCCCACCCGGCGCTTGCCAGGACGCGGTGCCGGGCAGCAGCCAGTCCGGTAAACGTAGCCATGTGACAGCCGGTGACGAAACCAAAACTCATCGAAGGCGGAAGCCCGGCGAGCTCCCGCAGCCAGGAGCCAGTGATCTGCTCGATTACGGAAAGCAGCGGGGAATGAACATACACTCCGGAGTTCTGATCCCATGCCGAAACGAGCCAATCCGCCGCCACAGCAGCGGGCACGGAGCCACCGATCACAAAGCCGAAGTATCGCGGGCCGGCCGAAGCCACAGTGCCGCGCATGCCGGCACCGGCGAGCAGCTCCGTGACTGCCTCTGGTGAGGTTCCCTCCAGAGGAAGCGGACCGCCCAGCATCTGGCGTAGCTCATCGGCTGCTGCGGTCGCGCGCACCGGCCGCGTTCTTAGACTCGCAAACCAGGCCGAGGCATGCTGCTGGACGCTTGCAAGCAGACTCGAAATGTCCCCGCCCATTTCACTTTCCTCCCGCTGGAGCGAAATTGTGCCCTTGGTTGGCCGTTGCAAGACGATTCCGCCACAGAACGACTAGACTCCGTACCGCTGCGAATGTCGAGGACCAATTTGGAAAAGAAAAAAGCGCGAATGCGATGGCCGACAACCAGATTGAATGCGTTAAGGGTATCGAGATAGCCGCGATCAGCTTGCCCCGCATGCAATCGGTGTAGAATTCTCGTTGGTCATGGCTGCCAGTCCTTCCATCCCTCCAGCCGCACAATCGGGAGAATCTTCGCTGGTGGCAACCGCGGCGCCGCGCGTGACGCTGCGGAGCTGGTTTGTGCAGCCGTATGACTCCGCGATTGCCGCCGCGCGCACCTGCTACGCACCCCGGTTGATTTCGCCGGCTGAGATCACCGAAAAGCAGAGGCTGACCATCGGCGCAGCAACGTTTTACGCCGGGCACCATACCGTCTTCCAGCACGCGCATTTCGAGTTCGGGCTTGAGAATGTGAGCCGGCAGTTCGTCTGGTCGTTCCTGCACGCGCATCCCTTTTACAACTCGGAGCAGCAATCGCAGCGCTACGTGCGCTTGGACCGGGCACGGGCGTTTGTGCCCGCGGAGTCGCCCAGTTTTGGCGCGGCGGAGCGCGCCATTTACGAAGCGGCGGTTGCGCGCGCCTGGGACGCGTACCGCGAGATCACGCAACTGCTCGTCCCGGACGCGCAAGCCATCCTCTCCGACATCTGGCACATCGGGGCAATGTCGCACGCGAAGCGTCGCGACAAGGTAGCCAAGCAGGCAGAGAAGCGCGCGTTTGAAGTCGCACGCTACATCCTCCCCGTGGCTGCGTTCACCACGATGGTGCACAAGCTTTCGGGAATCGTGCTGCACCGCCTGTGGCACATGCAGAACGCGTGCGACACGCCGGCCGAATCGCGCGCGGTGATTGGAGCGATGGTGGAGCGCGTGCGCGAGGTGGACGCACAGTTCTTCGACCGCTTCGACAACCAGCCGATGGAGGATTTGCCGGAATGGAAGCTGCCGAAGGTCCCGCAAAGCGAGGGCGCGGCGTTTGCGCGCGAATTCGATGCGCGGCTCGAAGGACGCACGTCGAAGCTCATGGATTTTTCGCCGCGTGCGCCGGAAGTGATCGCCGAGGCTTACCGCGCCGTGGTGGGGCTCACGCGCGAGGCGTGTCCCGATGCCGAGGCCATCGACCGGGTGATGAATCCCGCGCGCAATCCCTACCGGCTGCAGACGCTCGACATCGGCGTGCACGCTCCGATGATGCGCGCACTCGAAAACGCGAGCTACACATTTGCGAAGAAAATTTCGCACACCGCGGACAGCCAGGACCAGCGCCACCGCATGGTGCCCGGCTCACGGCCGCTGCTGACGCTGGCCGACACGCGCGAGCCGGACGCCATTGTGCCGATGCTGATCCGCGGCAACGCGCGCGCCCGCGAGGCGTACGAGCGTGCGCTGGCCGATGCCTGGCGCGCGAAAAACGAGCTGCTCGACCGCGGCGTCTCCCGCGAAGACGCGCTCTACCTGCTGCCCAACGCGAAAGCGATCCGGCTGGTGGAAAGCGGGTCGCTACTGCACCTGCTGCACAAATGGACCATGCGCACCTGCTTCAACGCGCAGGAAGAGATTTATCAGACGTCGATGGAGGAGCTGGAACAGGTGCGGGCGGTGCATCCGGCGCTGGCGCGCTACATCGGGCCGCCGTGTCATCTTCGCGCGTCGATCACCACACCGATTTGCACGGAAGGGTCGCACTTCTGCGGCGTCAAGGTCTGGCAGGATTTCCCGAACACCGCGCGCAGGATCTAGGCCGCAATTTCATCCCGGTGCGTGCCTTTGTAGGGGCGGACCCATGTGTCCGCCCGGGATTGCACTGGCGTCCGCTCTCAGGCCGCGTGACCCAGAAAAGGGCGCACACGTGGGTGCGCCCCTACAACGCGCCGGAAGTGATCGGACAAAAGTATCAGGGAATGTTGACTTCCCCGACGCAACGAAACCCGATGCTGTAGCTCCTGCTCGCGGGACCGATGAGGTTGCGGTACGATACGCGGACGACCCTAGGGTAGATGCTCCAGGACCCGCCCCGCAGAACGCGGTACTGCCCGCCGCCTGGCCCCGGAGGATCCTGGGACGGGCTGCTCTGGTAATAGTTCGCGTCGAACCAATCGCCCGCCCACTGCGAGACGTTGCCCAGCGTGTCAAATAGCCCGAACCCATTTGCCCGTTTCTGCGCCACATTGTGGGTTCCGTTCCCGTTGTCGTTGAGGCGCTTTGCGTAATTCGCTGAGTCCGATTTCCAGATTTCGGCGCTGTCCAAGCGCTGCCGTCCGCTGTTATCAGCGTACCAAGCCACGTCGTCCAGCGGCCCGTAGCGCGCCTCGCTGCTTCCTCCGCGAGCCGCATATTCCCACTCAGCTTCGGTGGGCAGGCGGCCCCCGGCCCACTGGCAGTAGGCCTGCGAGTCATTCCAACTCACGTTGACGATTGGCATGTTGTCGTTCGTCCAGTAGATGTTGAAGTCGGGAGGAGGGGGCATCTGCCTGCCGGTGGCCGACACAAATCGTTTATACGCCCCCACCGTGATAAGTGTCTGCGCGATCCAAAAGCCTGTGGAAATGCTCACCTGGTGCGACGGCTTCTCCCATTCGTAGCACTCGCTATCGCCCCGAGAGCAGCCCATCATGAAGCTTCCCGGCGGAATCCAGACGTATTTCAGGCCGTCCTTGGAATTGGCTCTAATCTCGCCGGCCTTGGGGAGCGCGGCAGTCTGGCCCTGTGGGCGATTCGCACTCGCAGGAAGGCCGATGAGGACTGCAAGCCACGCTAGCACGACCGGGCCCACGAACAGCACTGTGAAGACGCGGTTCAGGCGCATTGTTCCGGCGGCTCCAGCGTGGCGAATCGTGCGCGAATTCTACCACCGGGCGCGCGTTTGTAGGGGCGGATCCGCGTGTCCGCCCCGCATTTCCGCCCCGCCGCCGCAAAGAGGGCGGACACATGGGTCCGCCCCTACGGATGCTGGGCCGTAGTACTTCGGTTCCATAAGCGGATTCGCCACAATCTAACGGTCGTACCTTTGCGCCGGACTACCACGGAGTTAGGATTTGTACCATCAGGGTTGCCATGAAGCAGTGTCCTGTCTGCAGCACGGATTTTCCGGACGAGCACAAGACCTGTCCGACGGACGGGGCGGTTCTACTGTCGATGGAGGGAGCGGAGTGGGAACCGGGCGTCCTGATCCGGGGGAAATACCGCATCCTGGCTCGGCTGGGCAAAGGGGGGATGGGAATCGTCTATAAGGCCCAGCACATTTTTCTGGAAGAATTCCGCGCGCTGAAAGTGATGTTCCCGCACCTGGCGCAGGACCCCAAATTCCGCCACCGTTTCCTGCGCGAAGGAAAAGAAGGCCGGAAGCTCCGCAACAATCCGCATATCGTGGCCATCGAGGACCAGGAACAAGCCGAAGACGGCAGCCTGTACCTGGCCATGGAATATGTGGACGGCGTGACGCTCCGGGAACTCCTTCGCAGCGCCCGTGGACCGCTGCCGCTGCCGCGCGCCCTGAACATCGCCCGGGGAATCGCGGAAGGATTGCAAGCGGCGCACGCGCTGGGAATCGTGCACCGCGACGTAAAACCGGACAACGTGCTGCTGGCGCGCGATGCTGCCGGCAACGACATCGCCAAAGTGGCCGACTTCGGGATCATGTCGCTCTGCGAAGGCTCGACGGTGATGGGCACGCGCCCGCTGCTGACCGCGCCCTACGCCTCGCCCGAACAATGGCAGGCGCAACCGGGCAGCAAGCCGGATCCGCGGACCGACCTCTACGCGCTTGGAATCACCATGTACGAGATGCTGACCGGGCGGCTGCCGTTTCGCGCCGACAACCCGGTGCAGTGGATGCACGCGCACCTGACGCAGCAGCCGCCGCCCCCGAGCGAGTTCAATCCCGAACTGCAGGCGAACCCCGCCATCGATGCGCTGGTGCTAAAGCTGCTGGCCAAGGACCCGAACGAACGCCAGCCGGACGCGCAGGCGCTTCTGCGCGAGCTGAGCCTGGCGCAATCCGGAATGCAGTGGACCCCGCGCATGCCCCCGCAGTCCATGGACACGGCAACGCCGACGATGGTGCAGAGGCGCACGCCTGTCTCCGGCGCTGGGTTGTCGCCCACGCCCGCCGCGCCGACGCCACCGAGCGGGGAGATGAAGACTCCGGCTTCGAGCGAACGACCGGAATCGCCGCGGCCGAAATACGCGGAAGAAATG
>DASPSB010000222.1:0-6455 GCA_035624135.1 Candidatus Acidiferrales bacterium
GGCGGATCGATTACCGGAGAGCACGGCGTCGGGGAAGAGAAAAAAGAGATGATGTCGAAGATGTTCAGCGAACCCGACCTGGAAACGATGCAAATGGTGCGTTGTGCGTTCGACCCCTTGCAGCTTTCCAATCCCAATAAGATGTTTCCCCGGACGCGTTTGTGTGGGGAAAAGCCCGGGCGCTACGAGCCGCACCCGCTCGAGGTGGCCGGGATCGCGGAGCGCTTCTAATGTCCCCTTCGTCATCCTCGGCAGGGGCGGACGCCACCGCGCTTGAAGTCGCCTGGGACGAGCTGCGCGGGATTGTGGGACCTGAGCGCCTGCGGCCCGCATCGCCCGCGGACGCGGTGTGCAGCGTCGAGCCACGCATGGTCGTCGAACCCGGGGATGAAAAGGAACTGGCTGGCGCGCTGCGCTGGGCTAACGATTCCGGAATCGCCGTGGCGCCGCGGGGTGGCGGCACGAAGCTCGCGTGGGGCAACCGGCCCACGCGCCTGGATTTGATCCTCTCCACCGCGCGGCTCAATCACATCGTGGAACACGCCTGGGCGGACATGACCCTTGTTGTGGAAGCGGGCACAACCGTGGCGCAGCTACAGCAGGCTTTGGCGCAGCATGGGCAGCGCCTCGCCACTGACCCGCTGTGGCCCGAACGCGCCACCGTCGGCGGCATCCTCTCCACGAACGATAGCGGGACGTTGCGGGTGCGCTTCGGCGGGCTGCGCGACTTGATTATCGGCGTGACGCTGGCGCTGCCGGACGGGACGCTGGCAAAAAGCGGCGGAAAAGTGGTGAAAAATGTGGCGGGGTACGATCTGCCGAAACTGGCCACCGGCGCGCTGGGGACGTTGGGCGTGATTACACGGGCCGCGTTCCGGCTGCATCCCCTACCGCCCACGGAGGGGCGCACGCTGACCTTCCGAGCGGGGAGTGTATCCGATGCGAACCGGCTGATCGTGGAGTTGCAGGGATCAGCGCTGGCGCACACGGGGCTGCAAGCGCGCATGTGCCAGGATGCGCAGCCGGAAGTAGACGTCCGATTCGATGGGACGGCGGCAGGGATTGAAGCGCAGTGCGCCACGGCGAGAAAACTCGCAGCATTTGCGATGGAGACCGGAAAACCTGCCGAGGCGTGGAATGCGCGGCAGGAATTGTGGGCACAAGCGGGGGCAGCGGTGGTGGCGAAATTCAGCGTGCTGCCTTCGCGCATCGCAGGGGCGTGCGAGACCGTACGGCGGGCAGCGGAGAAAGGCAGGATGAAGTGGAAGGTCGTGGCGCAAGGAACCGGACTCGGATGGGTTCGGTTGGAAGCCCCTCGGCCGGTGGAAATTTGCGAGGCGCTCGCGACCGTGCGGGCTGAATTCGAGCGCGAGACCGGATCGCTGTTCGTCGCGCATCGCCCGGACGGCGCGGGGGCCATCGACGCCTGGGGCAGCCCCGGTGACGCATTTCCGGTGATGGTGCGCGTGAAGCAGCAGTTCGATCCACGGGGAACGCTGAACCCGGGCCGTTTTGTTGGGGGAATCTGATGGGCGTGGTGGGAGAAAGCGGACCAGCCCCGGCGCCGGGAACGAAGAGCGCGTTTGACGCCCACAATCCCCCGGCCCGCGAGTTGATGGACAAATGCGTGCACTGCGGCTTCTGCCTGCCGGTGTGTCCCACCTACCTGCTGTGGCGGGAGGAAATGGATTCGCCGCGCGGGCGGATTTACCTGATGAGGATGGCTGCAGACGGCGCGGCAACACTCAGCGACAAATGGGTGGGCCATCTGGACGCCTGCCTGGGGTGCATGGCCTGCATGCCCGCGTGTCCTTCGGGCGTGGATTACGGAAAGTTGATAGAAGCGACGCGGGCGCAGATCGAGCGGAACTATCCGCGCTCGGCCGCCGAGCGGGCCTACCGGCGGATGATCTTCAAGACGTTCACCAATCCGGCACGGCTGCGCGCGCTGCTGCTGCCGATGAAGGGATACCAGAAGACCGGCCTGCAGAAGCTGGCGCGCAAGACTGGCCTGCTCAAGCTGCTGCCGGAGCGGCTGCGTTCGATGGAGTCGCTGCTGCCGCGGCTCGAAAAAAGCGAAGCGCTTCCGGAGGTCACGCCCGCGAAAGGAACGCAGCGGCATCGCGTAGGAATGCTGACGGGGTGCGTGCAGAGCGTACTTTTTCCGGAGGTAAACGCGGCCACAGCGCGCGTCCTGGCGGCGGAAGGATGCGAAGTGGTGGCGCCGAAGGACCAGTCGTGTTGCGGAGCTTTGCTGGTGCACGCGGGAGAAGAGGAGCAGGCCCAAGCCCATGCGCGTCGCACAATTGATGCGTTCGAGCGCGCAAAGGTCGAAACGATCATCGTGAACGCCGCGGGCTGCGGCTCCACGATGAAGGAATACGGCTACCTGCTGCGCGAGGACCCGAATTATGCGGCGCGCGCGCGGGAGTTCTCCGCGAAATGCCGCGATGTTTCGGAATTTCTGGCCGCGATTGAACCGCGCGCCCCGCGGAATCCGCTGGGGCTGCGCGTGGCGTATCACGACTCATGCCATCTGCAACACGCGCAGGGAGTGCGCAGCCAGCCGCGTACGCTGCTCTCGCGCATCCCCCAGATCGAGATTGTGGAGATCCCCGAGCCTGCAGTCTGCTGCGGCTCGGCAGGTATCTACAACCTGGTGCAGCCGGAAGCAGCGGCGCAACTGGGCGACCGGAAAGCGCAAAACATAGTAGGGCTGAAGCCAGACGCAGTCGCTTCAGGAAATCCAGGCTGCCTGCTGCAATTGCGAGCAGCGCTCGACCGGGCGGGAAACTCCGTACCTGTCCTCCACATCATCGAACTGCTTGATGCTTCGAT
Source organism: Candidatus Acidiferrales bacterium (assembly GCA_035624135.1). GTDB lineage: Bacteria > Acidobacteriota > Terriglobia > Acidiferrales > UBA7541 > JOPF136. The sequence goes on from DASPSB010000222.1 coordinate 2,839, forward strand.
TCGCGGCGCGTCGCTGCGACAGAGCTGACGTCACGCGACTTTTCAGGGAAACCCTCAGGTCATGCGATGGCCGGCAAACGGGGCCGAGCAACTTGAGCCCTGTGCTACACCTTCAGCATCGCGGCGAGGAGTTCGATCGGATGCAGGACGGGACGACCGAGTCCGGCTTGTATCTGTTCGGTGCAGGACGTACCACTGGCGACCAGTGCCCTCGTTCCACCCGCGTCGGGCGCTTCGGCGGCGCGCACTTGCGCCAAGAGGTCTTCTGCGACGGCCATGCTCATCTCATAGTATTCCTTCTTGTACCCGAAACTGCCCGCCATGCCGCAGCACTCGATCGAAGAGGTAACGACATCGAACCCGATCTCGCGCAGCAGTGTTTCCGTGGGCTCGGCGCAGCCAAGCGTCTTCTGCTGGCAGTGAGCGTGATAGAAGAGGCGGGGGCCGACAGGTGAGCGGGCCACCTCGAACAAATCGCCCACCGGGCGGCCCGACCGAGCCGTAAGCCGGGCAATGTATTCCACCGGCTCGAAGGCGCGGGTGCGCAGCAGCTCGAAGCGTGCCGCGTCGGCCAGAAGGTGACGATAGTCGCGGCGAAGCATGGCCAGCGCGCTCGGTTCGACGATAATGATGTCGCGTCCCTGGTCAAGATAGGGGAGAAGCGCATCGGCGGCGTGGCGTGCGTGCTTTTTTGCCGTGGCAATCATCCCCTGCGAGAGGGCGGCCCGGCCTTCGGGAATCGTGTCGCTCACCACAACGTCCACGCCCAGTGCGCGAAGAACTTTGATGGTGGCGAGGCCGCGCTCGGGCAGGCCGTAATTGGTGTACACATCGGGAAAGAGCACGACTTTGGCGCGCTTTCCGGCACGCGCGAGGGGAGGCAGTTCCCGGGCGGCATGGACAAGCGGGCTCGCGGGAAATGGCGGGAGTTCGCGACGGACGTCAACCCCGACAAGCGCCTCCATCAATCGCCGGGCCGGGCCGTTGCGAATCAGCCAATTAGAGATGCGGCGCGTGCGCGCTCCCCACTTGGCGTACCAGTGATAATTGGCAAAGAAGATCTTCTCGGCGGAGGCGCGGCGGTCGTCGCCGCCGACGAAAGAGACGAGACCGAGCAGAGAAGCCAGAGGGGAGCCAACGCTCGAGCGGTTCAGCCGATCGCGCAGCACTTCATTGAGCCAGGGAATATCGATGCGCACAGGGCAGTTGTTCACGCAGCGGGAGCAGCCGGTGCAGAGCTCAGAGAACCTCGCATTCTCCAGCGTGCCCGTTCCTGCTTCCCAGGCGCCGCCGATGCCCCCCACATAGACCTCTCCGCCGAAGGCGTGGCCACCCACCGTCTGAAAATTCGCGCAGCTGTTCATGCAGGCGCTGCACCGTATGCAGTAGAGAGATTCCTGGAGCACGGGGTCCTGGCGCATCTTTCTGCGCCCGTTGTCGATGAGGACGAGATGAAACTCACGACGCTTCCGCGGGCGGCCGGAAAGAGCGAATGGCGGATCCCCGAGGGGCGGACTGATGATGCTGGTATAGGAGCTAAGCCGCTGGCCCGTCCCGGAAAGCGCGAGCAGCTCGATGAACGGGCCGATCTCATCGCGCGTGGCAATCACCTTTTCAATTCCGGCGATGGCGATGTGCACGGGCGGGAGCAGGCAGGTCATGCGGATATTGCCTTCGCTTTCGACGAGCATGATCGTGCCGGTGTCCGCGGCGATGATGTTGGCCCCGGTGATGCCGATGTCGGCGTTCAGAAATTTTGTGCGCAGCCGACCACGGGCAAATTTGGTGAGCTCTTCGCCGGTTTCAAGCGGCTCCGTGGTGGAGAATTTGCGCTTGAAGAGTGCGGCGATGCGCTCCGTGCTGTAGTGCAACGCGGGAGCTACATTGTGCGAGGGCTGCTCATCAGCTACCTGGAGGATGAATTCGGCAAGATCGCTTTCGGCGACTTCGATGCCTGCGCCTTCCAGCGTGCGATTCAGGCGGATTTCTTCGCTGGTGATGCTCTTCCCTTTCACAACGAGCTTGGCCATGTGGGACTGGCAAACGCCAAGAATGTAACGGCAGGCATCGGCGGCGGTTGCGGCGACATATAGCTGGCCGCCGCGGGCGCGAACAGCGCGTTCAAGGGTCAAAAGCAGTTCGGGAAGGTTGGCGATGGCGCGTTCCTTGATGGCGCGCGCCTCGTCTTTCAAAGCATCGTAATCGGAAACCTCAGCGGCCACGCGGTAGCGGTTGCGATTAAAGGTCTGCGTATTGCGGCGTACAGCCGCGCTTTCGATTCCGAGGGTCATGCGAATGGCTCGGAGCAGGGTGCGCTTGTCGCGCTTATTGGCCACCGCACGGGGCGATTCGAATTGTTCCGTGGTTGTGCCCGGTGAGGCCATAGCAGCTATTCCAGAACCAGGATATGAAGACGGTGCGGCCCATGGACGCCACGCACGAGCGGGCCCATGTCCGCCGTGGCGCTAGGGCCGGTGACGAATGCAAGATCGCGCCCCAGCGCTTCTTTTCCGATGTCCTTCGGTTCGAAGAGCTCGCGCGGACGAAAGACGATGCGCTCGACCGGCAACAGCGCTACGTGCAGAGGCATGAGCAGGCTCGCGGCCGAGCGCAGCAACGGGCCCATGGCCACGCATATCGAACCGGTGCGGGCCACACCGGCAAAGGCTTCGGTGATGCCGGCGTCCGCAGTGGCCAGTTCATCGTCGGTGGGCTTCGGAATCACGCCGGGCAGAGTGCGCAGAGAAGCGAAAACGCCGGATGGGATGTGATCACCGTCGGCGACCACCAGCGAGCGAAGGTCTTCCGTGGCGCTGGCGACTGCGGCACGAACGTCGGCGGCGGAGCGGCCAATGCGTTCGACCTTCGCGGCGGCTTCACTGGCTCGCGCCACGAACAGATCGACCAGCGAAGTTTGGGACGGAGCCGCCATTTTCGAGTCTCGTCCTCTGCCCGCTCCCAGCGAGCATTGGCGGAGCTTGCACCGGGGGCCAGCGCTTTCCGCTGGCTAAGAAGTGCATCCGGGCGAAAACCGCCCGAGGAATTGCCGCGCCGCATACATACCAGAAAAGGGAGAACAATTCCAACTTCGAACATTTTGCCGAGGAGCCACGAGAATCCGCGGTCAGCAATTCTCGCAATCGGGACTGGAGAGTGTGGTAACCTACGACACCACTTGACGTGAGACGGGTCACTGTGAACCCATCGCGATCCGCATCGAAAATTCGAAAGGACACATATCGCGCATCTCCCGCAAATAATGAGTTGCGTCTAAAGGGAGGAAATCAAGCACATGAGCCTAGGGCGATCTGCTCGTCAACGCTTCGGAAGTGTGCCGACCGTCTTGCTGGTAGGCGCGTTGCTGTGGGCGAGCGCTTGCAAGACATCTTCAGGGCCATCGAAACCGGTGGGCCCGACTAACCTATACCTCACGCAATATGTATCAAACACTGTTCCCGGCAGCGTGCTCATCTTTCCGCCTACAGCCACCGGTGACGTCGCTCCCACAACCACAATCAGCGGCGCAAATACCGCGCTCGATGATGCTCACGCTTCGGCGATCGATTCGGATGGCAACATCTATGTCACAAACAATGACAACAGCAGCGTGACGGTCT
>DASPSB010000233.1:0-15795 GCA_035624135.1 Candidatus Acidiferrales bacterium
TCCTGCACGTAGATCACGCGCGCCGGTACAAAAATGTTCGCCGCGCCTTTCGTGTAGGGCACCGCAACTTCGAGAATATCGTTTTCCGAATAGCGCCGCCGCGTGCGGAAGCACAGCCCGCCACGCGACATGTTTTCGCACACTGCGAGTTCCAGATCGGATCCGGCCGCCCGCACGCACGCTGCCAGCCGCGTGTGGAACCGTGGCGCGGCCTGCCGGTCGTGAATCTGCGCCGGCAGTCCAATTTGCTGGGAGGCGGGCGTTCCGTTCGAGGGCTGGAACTGGTCTTCGTCGAGCGTCTGGGTCCAGATGGTCGGCCTCTCGCACGACTCGCACCGGCGGGCGATCCCTTTCTGCGTGTTAAAGCACAGCATGTCGCGTTCCGACACGTAAACCACTTCGCGCCGGCGGCAGAAACAGCATTCCAGGAGCATGCAGGCCACCGCATGCACTGGGTCCGCGTTGGGGGGGAATTCGATGGCCCAAAAATCCTCACCGCCGGGCATCAGCTCCAGATTGTAGAGCCGCGCGCTGTCCTGCGATTCGACCAAGCCGAGCAGCCGCGCCCGTGCTTCGAGCCATTCCTGCTCGCTGTGCTGGCGCCGCACGGTAAACAATTGGCCGGGCGCGAGCGTCCCCGCGGCCGTTGGCAATTCGACGAGCGCCCCCTCACGGTGAATTTCGACGGTAGTACCTCGGTGCTCGAAGGCGCGTCCGCTCTCATCGGCTCCCCGCGCTTCGATGCGCAGCCGCAGCCGGACTCGCTCCTTACCGGTGATCAATGTGGCCGGCATGGTCGTCCTGCTCCTGTTCTCTACGCGCCACCGTCGAGCGCGCGAAGATGCGCTTCCAGAGCCTGGCAATATTGCCGTTCCGCTTCCAGTTCCGACTGCAGTTTCTTCACCAGCAACTCGAGGCGCTGAATCTCAAATCGCAGGCGTTGCACGTCCGCGGGAACTGCAGCAGCCGGTGGCGCGGCGCTGCGCGCCGGCGCGGGCGGAGCCGCAGCCGGCGCAGCAGGACTCGCGGGAGCCCTGGGAGGTGCAGCAACGGGCGCCGCAACCGGCGCCGCAGGAGCTTTCGGCGCGATAGGCGCTGCCGCCGGTGCTGGCGGAACATGCAACTTCGCAGGGATAGGCGGTACCGCGGGCGCGGAGGGAGTAAACAATTTTTCCAGGCCGTTCATCCCACTCGCCCCCGGGGCAGGAGCGGCTGCTGTTTCGGGAGACGTTGATTCCGGCTGTCCTCCGGCACCAGGCAACAGTTTCTTCACGCGGGCCACGAGTTCCTGCGGCTGGAACGGTTTGCGCAGCAGCTCATTGGCGCCGACCAACGTCGCCTTTTCCGCCACAGTCCGGTTGACGACTCCCGACATCAGGATTACCGGTGTTTTTTCCAGGTCTGCGCGGCCTTTGATGTAAGTACAAAGCTCATAACCGTCCCGGTCCGGCATGATCACGTCGCTGATCACGGCGTCAGGCTTCACGGTGCCAAATTGTTCTATGGCCGCCGACACGCTGGGACAGGTGACCACCTGGATGTTTTCCTTGCGAAAGGCAATCTTGATTACTTCGCGCATGGTGGCGCTGTCGTCGATGAAATATATGGTTGGGGCCAGAACTGCAGTGGCCGCAGGTGTTTCGCTCATACTGTCTCCTGGCCGGTCTTGTCGCGTTCGGCCTCGTCGAATTCGCGCATGGCGTCCAGCAAGAGGTCTGTGGCGGAACGCAGCACGGTGCGATGCAGCGCCGTCGACCCGTAGGCGAACTTGTACACGCCGGTGGGTGTGCCGTGGCAAACCTTCAGGATGTGGATCACGGCCTCATCGCCGAATAGCGTGTCGGATTCCGCGTGCGTGATCTCGCCCGCGTCGAAAAACACGATGCCGTCAACGCCCGCCGCGTTGATGTGCAGCGCACCCGTTTGCCGCGCCTGCCCCAGCATTTGCAGAACGCCCGGCAGATCGTGATGCTCAAGGCTGCCTGAGAGCGAGGTATCCGAACCCGCCAGCATCTGCGTGGGCTGGAAGCCTTCCTGGCGGCTCAACAGCAGGTTGCGCACGTGCGCCGCAATTTCTTCCGGCGGACGCCGCCGGTCCACACATTCGTCGCAGCCTGCCCGGAATGCCTCCATCAACGCGCTGGAGTCGCCCGAGCTGATGGCGATCAGCGGGATTTTCTCCGTTTTCGGGTCGGCGCGGAGCAGCGGGGCGATTTCGAAAGCGCCCATCTCGCGCAGATTCGTTGCGCACAGGATGGCCGCGGGCGTGTTCCACTCCAGCATGGTCAGCGCGTAGGCGCTCTGGCTGGCGTGCACCACCTCCAAGCCTTCGCGCCGCAGTGCGTCGGTCAGCCGGCGCGAGAACAGCACGTTGCTGTCGATCAGCATCACGCGAACCGATGTGGTTGCCGCGGTCGTCATGCGGCGCTCCCGGCGAGCTGGGCAGCTGGCGCGGCGGCTGCCGCGAGTTTTTCGATGTCCAGCAGCGGGATCTGCTCCCCAGCCAGGTCAATGCAGCCCGCGAAATATTCCGGCGCATCGTTGCTGCGCGGCATCGGGATCACGCCGCCAATCAGCTCGCAATCGCCCGACACCGGAATCGCTTCGAGTTCGGCCGAGGTTCCATATCGCCGCCGCACGATCAGATAAAAGCGGTGCACGAGCAACGCGCGGCCGGTCAGCAGTTTGGCAACATCCCGGACGGCGAGCACACGCTTGCGGCGCACAATCACGCCCTCCAGACCCGGCGTCGTGTGCGGAAACTTTTCGAGCCGGCTCGCGCTCGCCAGCTCTTCCACGCAGTCCGCCGGCAACGCATAGCGGTCCCGCTGGGCAGGGCCGAGCCGCAGCAGCACGTAGGTGGCTTCCGGCAGTTCGTTGAAGGCGCTCATGCAGGCACGGCTCCAGCCACGACGCGTGCGTCCAGCCGCTCCAGGTGCTCGCGGGTCAGCAGGCCATTAGGATTCAGCATGGGCACCACGCCGTCCTCGAACAGCGCGAGGCCCAGATACCAACGCCGCTCGTCTCCCTGAAACGCCCGCGGCAACGCGTAAATCGACGAAAGCGCATCCATCCGCTCGATCCGGTCCACCAGCAACGCGCAGCGCACGCCGCGCAGCACCAACACGAGCGAAGGACGCGTCCTCGGCAGGCCGAAGAAACTCCCCACGTTCACCACGTAATGCGTGGTGCCGCTCCGCTCGATGGTGTGCCGCACCCATGGAAACTCTGCCTGTTCCAGCATCGCTGCCTCGCCGGCCAGGCTGTCCGTGCTGCGAATTTCGTGCAGAGCGTTCGCGGGAATGGCCATCTGTGCGCGGCCGGCGAGGAACACGATCACCGGTTCCTGCTTCTGGTTGGCAACCGGCTTCGCCTGCAGATGTCCCGCGCGGTTCATCCCCGGCTCCTTTGCGGGACCGCTAGAACTTCCAGCACGCGGCGCGTGATGCCGTCCGAAACTTCTTCCGCCGGAAGAACTTTATCCACCGCGCCGGTCTTGATAGCCTCCGCGGGCATGCCGAAAATCGTGGACGTCGCTTCGTCCTGCGCGATTACGTAGCCGCCGCCCTTCTTGATCGTGCGCACGCCCTGCGAAGCGTCGCCGCCCATGCCGGTCAGCACAACGCCGACGGCCATCGGCCCCGCGTACAGCGACACGGATTCCATGGTCAGATCGGCACATGGGCGGTAGCCAGAAATGCGCGGCCCGTCGTCGAGCTGGATGCGGCCCGCCGGTGAAATACGCAGGTGATGCGAGCCTGGGCACACGTAAATCGTCCCGGGCTGAATGGTTTCCTGGTGGGTGGCTTCCTTCACTTTCATTTTCGCGCGTTCGGCGAGCTGCTGTCCGTACTGCGAAGTAAACGCGGCGGGCATGTGCTGCACCAGCAGGATCGCGGCCGGAAAATCCTTCGGCAGCCGCGGCAGGATTTGCATCACGGTCGCCGGGCCTCCCGTGGAGGCAGCCACCACGATTACCGGAAACTTGCCTGCGGCATCGACTGCCGGCAGTGAGGGAAGCTGGGGCGCCGGCTGGATCAGCGTTTTCCCCGTTCCCGCGGGATCCATGCTCACTTTTGTCCGCGAAGCCGTGCGCACCACGCGCACTTTTGACGCCATGCGGATTTTCTTCAGCAATTCGTCACGCACGGTGCCCATGTCCAGATCGATCGCAGCCGAGGGCTTGGCCACAAAATCCACCGCGCCCAATTCCAGCGCGCGCAGCGTTCCGTGCGCCCCTTCCCGCGATTCCGAGCTGACCACTACGATGGGCCGCGGGTTTCGCGTCATGATGTGCTCGGTGGCCTGTAGCCCGTCCATCACCGGCATGTTGATGTCCATGGTGATGACGTCCGGATGCAGCGACTCCGCCTGGTTCACCGCCTCGCGGCCGTCGGAGGCCATTCCCACGACGGTCATCTGCGGATCCGTGCCGATGATCCCGCCCAGCACCTTCCGCATAAAGGCCGAATCGTCCACTACCAGCACCCGGATTTGTGTTCCGTTACCGCTCATTTTCGTCTATCGCACCGGCGCCAGCCGCGCTGTGCGGCTCTCCGCCGAAGACTCTCCGATCAATTCCGCCACAGCAGCCAGGAGCTGTTCTTCCTGCACGGGCTTGGTGAGGAAGGCGGCCGCGCCTTCCTTCATTGCGCGCTCCTTGTGTTTCGCTCCCGCGCGCGACGTCAGCACCATCACCGGTATGCGTTTTGTGGACGGGTCTTGCCGCAGGTGCGCCATCAGCTCGTAGCCATTCATGCGCGGCATCTCGATATCCGTCAGGATCAGGTGGCACCCGCTCTGCGCCGCCACTTCCGCCGCTTCCAGACCGTCCGAGGCCAGCTTCACGCGGTAGCCCGCCTTCTCGAGCATGCGGCCCACGAATTTCCGCACGCTGATGGAGTCGTCGGTCACCAGCACGACTTTTTCGTCGCGAATCGAGTCCGTGGCTTCGCCCGGAATCGAGCCCGCCGCCACTGCCGCCGCTCCCGGAGCAAACACGCGCGCGATTCCCGCCGCCGCCGGACCCAGAGCGCGCCGTTCCGGCGCTCCGGCGTCCACTAGACGGTTCAGGTCGATTAACAGAATCAGGCTGCCGTCCGGCGCAATCGTCGCGCCCGGGAACAGCTTCACGCGCCGCAGGTAGCTGCCCAGGCTCTTGATCACGATTTCGTCTTTGCCCAGCACTTCCTCGACGACGATGCCCACCTGCCGGTTGGCCACGCGAACCAGCACCAGCTTGTAGTAGCCGTTCGCCGCCTCCAGCGGAGGCATCTCCAATTGGCTGTCCAGCCGCACGATTTCCGTAATGAGGTCGCGCACCCGCGTGTACAGCTTTCCGCCCACTTCCTCGATTTCTTCCGGTTTGATCCGGCGGATTTCCTCCACCGTGGAGAGCGGAAAGGCAAAGGTTGAAGTCGAGCAGCGCACAAAGAGCGCCTGCGAGATGATCAGGGTGAGCGGAACCTTCAGCGAGAAGAAGCAGCCTGCTCCGGGCTCCGAACGCACCTCGATTTCGCCGTTCAGCGCCGCTACGTTGGACTGCACTACATCCAGCCCTACGCCGCGCCCGGCCAGCTCGGTCTGGCTCGAAGCCGTCGAAAATCCCGGATGGAAGAGGATGTCGCGAAGCTCGCGTTCGCCCAGTTTGTGCGCCACTTCCGGCGACACCAGGCTCGCCTCCACGGCACGCTCGCGCACGCGCTCGTAATCGATTCCGTGCCCGTCGTCCTGCACTTCCAGGAAGATATGGTTGCCGCGATGATACGCGCGCAGCGTCACGCGTCCGCGCTCCGATTTGCCTGCTGCGTGTCGCGCCTCCGGATCCTCGATCCCGTGGGCCACCGCGTTGCGCACCAGATGAATCAGCGGATCGGCGAGCTGCTGGATGATGTTGTTGTCCAGCTCCGTCGCCTCGCCCTCCAGCTCGAAGTCCACCAGCCGCCCCGTTTCCTTTGCCGCTTCACGCACCGTCCGCGAGAGCCGTGTGCTCAGGTTTCCGATGGGCACCATGCGCGCCTGGGTGATTTCGTCCTGCAGGTTGTGCGCGAGCTTCGTAAATTCGCCGATGTCGCCTTCCACGCGTCCCAGGAAGCCGTCGAGCTGCGAAAGCACTTCGTTCACGTCCGCCGAAATTTCCGTCAGCGACCTCGACAGAATGTTGAAGTCGTCGTAACGGTCCATCTCCAGATCGCTGAATTCTTCCGTCCCGTTCGCGCGGATATCCCGCGCGGCCGCCGCCGCTCCGTTGCCGCTCGCGCTCTTTCCGTTCGAGCCGTTTCCGTTGCCGAACGGACCCGCCGCATGGCTGCCGCGCTTCAGCAACTGGAATTCGTGCTTTTCCTGGAAGTCGTCGATTTTTCCCACCAGCCGCGACTTCGAGAAATTGAGCACTTCCACCAATTTCTCGAGTTCGGCCATGTGGCCGACCATGCGCGTGCGGTTGATCACAAGCTCGCCCACCGCGTTCATCATGCGGTCCAGGCGGTCGAGCGCGATGCGAACCGACTTTCCGCTCGGCACTGCCGTTGCCGCGCGCCGCTTCATCGCCGCCGCGGGAACTGATGCCGCTTCGCCTGCCGTCTCTGCCGCTGGTTCGGCCGCTGGCGCAGGCGCCTCGGTCGCTGCGGCTTCCGCGGCCGGCGCCGCTTCCGCTTCGCGTGGAGCATAAGGCGCCAGCCGTCCCACAATGGCCTGCGTCCCTGCCTTCGCGGTTTCTTCGTCGGCCCACTGGCGGTGGATGCTCCTTTTCAGCACATCCACCGACTCCAGGCACAGATCCACGACTTCCGGAGTCGCGCGCAGGCTGCCGTCGCGAATTCGTCCGACCAAATCCTCCATGCGATGGGCCACAGCGGACACGCGCCGCAGGCCCACCTGCGCCGCCGAGCCTTTGATCGTGTGCATCGCGCGGAATAGCTTGTGCACGTTTTCCGCGGTCGCGCCCGATTCGATCGCCAGCAGGCATTCCGTCACAGTCTGCAGATGCTCCTCCGCCTCGGGCACGAAGAATCCCAGCACTTCCGCAGGCACATCTTCGTCTTCCGGAAGCGTCTCGACGGACAGCGCAACGCCGGTCTCTTCGGTTTGCTCGACGTAGCTCGGTTCCGCTGTTACCGTGGGTCGCGGCGCCGGCTCATGCACTGTCGGTTGCGCGAATGCAAACGAATACCGCCGCTTGAAGGTTTCTACGTCCTCCACCGTCTCCGTCTTTTCGGCGTAGATCTGCATCAAGTCGCCTTCGAGAACGGTGATTGCGTCGGCCAGGAATTCGACCAGCGGCCCGTGGGCTTCCGGAGGCAGTTCGGCGTGCAGCGCGTACTGAAATACGTGCGCCATCCGCCCGGCGATCTCGCCGAACAGCGGAAATCCCTGCTGCGCCGCGGTTCCGGCGAGCCAGCGCGCTTCCTCGTAAAGTTTCTCGACCTCTTCGCGGCGGGGCGCCGCTTCCTGCACCAGCGACGAATACTCGCGCAGGAATTGCAGGCGCTCCGACGCGCTCTCCAGGAACTGGTCGAGGGTGAGTTGTTCCTGCTCGCTCACGACAATTTCTCCGCAGCTTCGGCCCGCGGCCGGCTGGGCAGCGCCGGGCGCGACACCTCAGAACCAGTCTTCATTCCCGCGGCGCCCGCGGCTTCATTCGGTGCGCCCAGCGACTTCCGATAGAGCAGGGAATCCCCGTGCCGGCAGCTTTCTAGCTTCACCGGACACTTCGCCAGCGACTCCGCGTGCCCCAGCACCAGGTAGCCTCCGGGATTCAGCGTGTCGCAAAAGGCGCGAAGCAGCGCGTTGCGGCGCTCTTCGGTGAAATAAATCATCACGTTCATGCAGAAAATCAGGTCCATGCGGCCGGCGTACACCGGCTCGGCCAGGTTCATGGGCGCGAATCGCACCATCTTGCGGATGCGCGGCCGCACCTGCCAGTGGTCGGTTCCGGGCGCGCGCGTAAAGTGCGCGTCGAGCTGCTCCGGGGTCAGCGCTTCCAGTTCGCGTTTTGGATAGGCGGCTCGTTCCGCGTGGCGCAGCGCCGATGTGCTGATGTCCGTGGCCAGGATTTCGATTTCCCACGCCTCCACGAACATGAGCGCTTCGGCGATGGTGATGGCGATCGAGTAGGCTTCCTCGCCCGTGGCGCACCCCGCGCTCCACACGCGCAGCGTTCGCGGGTTTTCCCAGAATTTACGCGCGTGCATTTCCTTCAGCACCGTATTGCGAAGCGCGGCGAACACGGAGGGATAGCGGAAGAACGAGGTCTCTTGCGTCAGCAGGCGTTCGAGCAGCGCTTCGTACTCGAAGTTCGACTTGCGGATGCGGGCCAGCAACTCGCCCGGCGTCGTGATCGCGCGTTCTTGCATGTGCTCGCGCACTCGCGCCGCCAGAAAGCGGTCCCGGGTTTCATCCAGGTGGATCCCGGCGCGCCGTTCCACCAGCGCCCGCAGCTCGTCGAGTTCGATTTCCGTGTTCACGGTTTATCTTGGCAGCGCTGGCTTCCAGCCACCGTTTTACCCATCATGCGACCCGCGATTCTGCTGAATCTGCCGGTCATGTTGGGTCTGCGATCTCTTCGGACGGCCGGTCTCTTCTAGCGGTGCGCGCCCACCGGCTCGGGCGTTGCGGCCTCAACGGGCGCCTCGGCCCGTGCCGGGCAGCGGAACTGGGAAAGCGCTTCGTTCAATTGTTCGGAGAGTTTCACCAAGTGGCCGACCGTGCTCACCGTCTGGCGCGAACCCTGTGAGGTCTGCCGCGTGATGCTGGAGATGATCTGCATGGCATGCGCGACGCCTTCCGTGCCGCGCACCTGCTGCTTGGAGGCCAGGGAAATTTCCTGCACCAGTTCGGCCGACTGGCGAACCACGGAGGAGATGGCTTCCAGAGCTTTTCCGGCCTGATCCGCCAGGCTCGCGCCGCCTTCCACTTCGCGCGTGCCTTCCTCCATCACCACCACCGCTTCGTTCGTCTCCGCCTGGATGGCCTTGATGAGCGCGGCGATGTCTTTCGTGGCGCTGCGGGAGTGTTCTGCCAGCTTGCGGACTTCGTCGGCAACCACGGCGAACCCGCGGCCCGCCTCGCCGGCGCGCGCCGCCTCGATGGCCGCGTTCAGCGCTAGCAGGTTGGTTTGCTCGGTGATGTCGTTAATTACGTTGATGATTTCGCTGATTTCGAGTGAGCGGTCGCCCAGCGACTTGATCTTCTTCGCGCTGGCCTGCACCGACGCCCGGATGCGCTGCATGCCTTCCAGCGTGTCGCGCACCGCCCGGTTACCCTGTTCCGCGGCGTCCAGCGCGCGGCGCGCGGCTTCCGCCGACGCTTCCGCGTTGTTGGACACCTGCTTCATGGATACCGTCAGCTCTTCCACGGCGGATGATGTGTTGGTGATCTCATGATCCTGCTGCGACGCGCCGCTGGTCATCTCTTCCGCAGACACCAGAATGCTGTTCACACTGGCCATCACGTCCATCGCGGACTTGCGCGCGCGCTCGATGGCCGTCGTGTAGTTGCCGAGCATCGAGTTCACCGATTCGACCACGTTGCCGAGCGAATCATTCGTGGTCTTCGCGCGAACCGTCAGGTCGCCTCGTCCCGCTTGGCTAATCACCTGGAGCAGGTCGGAGAGGCTGCGCTGCAGTCCGTCCAGACCTTCCGGCCGCCCGCTCCCGCCGATGCGCAGCGCGCCGCGGTTCAGGTTCTCCGCGATGGTGCTGAACTCGTTGTCAGCATCCACTTCCAGGCGCGCCTTCCCGTCGCCCGCGGCTATGCGCTCGGAAAACTCGGCGAGCTCCCTCACCGGATCGAGCACGCGCGAGCCCAGCAGCCGCAGGCACAGCACTCCTGTCCCCAGGCAGAGCACCATGGCGATCAGGAGCTCCGTGGCTGCCTGGCTCGGCAGCGCCGTGAAATCAAATGGCGCTGCCCCGTTCGATCTTGCTCCCGCGCTGTAGCTCAGACCGAGCACGGCCACCAGCGCGGCGAAGACCCAAAACGTCAGCATCCACACCGTGTTTGACAGACGACCTTTCATGGCTACCTCCCAATTCCTTTCGTCTAGATAACGGGTACCGGATAAACCTCGAGCAATCTGCGCAGATCGATGGCCAGTGCCAGACGGTCGTCGTGGCGAAGCATTGCGCAGCAGTGCGGAACATCGGGCGGCGCCTCATCGAGCAACGCCTCGGGGCCCAGCGTGTAGGTCCCGATCACTTCGTCAGAGGCGATTCCCAACTGCAAATCTTCGTCGCCGTTTTCCGAGCGGATTCTCGTCACGACCACATGCTTCGGCAGCAGGCCCGGCCGGCGCCCTTCCGTAAAGGCGATGTCGATGACGGCCACAATCGAGCCGCGCAGGTTGAACACACCCATCAGAAATGGGGGCCCCAGCGGCACGCGGGTCACTCGCGGCCAGTCCACCACCTCTTCCACGTCCAGAACGGTCAGCGAGAACCGCTCGCGTCCCGAGCGGAACACGCAGTACTGCCGTTCATTCGTCGCCTCCGGAGCGACGGAGGCATCCTCGCTGGGATACAACACGAGGAAGCCGTTTCCATTCGTTCCGTTGCTGTTCTCGTCCGACATACGACCTGTTTCCTTCTCACTCCTGTCCCTGGTGCGCGGGGACGTTCTCCCTACTGACAAATGCAACCGACGGGCCAAGCCCAGCTACTCCCGTTCAGATTTGAGACGCACATAACCATTTTCTTTTCAATCTATTACAAGGCTTCGGCCGAGGTGCCTGCTCCAGCCATCAGACCGGACATCTCCTCCTCCGTCTCAATTTGCGACGGCTTCTCAATCAGCTGTAGCTCGCTAGCCAGGGATGAGAATCGCTGAACCATCTCATTAATTCGTAGGATCATACGGTGGAGAGTGCGTATCCGGTCCAGCGACTCGCCCCGCAACCCCGTGGATTCCAGCAGCAGCAGGTCCGCATTGCCCAGCGCGGAGGTCAGTGCATTGTTCAGTGCCGGGCGCATCTCCAGCATGTAGCGTCCAAGCGCCGCGCGCCTCTGGAGCACCTTGGCGATGTTCTCCGCGGCTTCAGTCCGGCGTTGGGCAGCGGTGCGCCGCAGGATTTGTCCTGCCAGCAGAACCACTACGCTCACCCAGTCACTCTGCCTGAGCACCACCAGCGCTGAAGTATTGCGAGATTGAACCTCGGCAGCCTCGCGTTCGTTTTCGGCCACTGCCAGTACCGCTACGCCTGCGGCTCCCAGTGACTCCAGCACGCTTGAGACGCGATGGAGCGCAAGAGGCCCGAGAATCAGCAGGTCATAGCCCGAGGCGCTCGCCGGATTCCACAGATCGCTGGAAACCTGCGTGAGCGCGGGCACGCGCGGCTCGGTTTGCCAGCGGGCCGTTAGTTGTCGGCCGAATTCTGGCTCGTCCGCGACTATGAGCAGGGTGTGGGTTTCCACGGCGTCCTCTGGCGACTTCGCGGGTGCTGGTCAGGCACGCAGGTCGCCGGCCTGTTCGACGAAGGCGAGCAGCCGTTTTGCGGTCATGGCCAGATTGACGGCGCCTTCCGTCTGCTTTGCGCTCTTGGCTTTTTCCACCGCGCCCTGCAGCCGGTTCATCTCGTTCGCAGCCAGGCTGAGTGCTGAGGCCAGCCGCGCGCGATTTCCCTTTGCCACGTGGCCTTCGAGCGCCGCAGCCAGCAAGGCGCGAACCACGACAGCGCGGCGGATGTCCTTGGCCGTTGGGCCGTTATCGCTGACGAAAGCGGCGACTTCCCACGATGAAAGCAGCAGTTTCACTCCCTCGATGTGGATTGTGCTCATCGAACGCCCGCGGTCGCGCGGCGCGGAGATGAGCTGCTCCCACACTTTCTCCGAGCAATTCTCCACGTCCGGCTCGGTGATTTCCTGAGGCAGCGTGTCTGTGCCGGTCGACGGCGCCTTCGTCGTTTCCGCGGACTTTGCCGGAGTTGGCGGTGCGTTCACGATCGGCGCGGGGGGCTTGAGCGGCATCTTTGGCGGTTCATCTGCCGCCTCGGCCACGCGGAAGGTGGGCGTTCGCGGCGCTTCCGTCGCCGCGGCCGTGCGGCTCGCCGCCACAGACTTTGCCGGCGGCTCGGCCAATGCCAGCACGGAGCGGAACGCGGGCCGGGGCGGCGCTGAACTACGGTGAGAGCTCTGCGGCTGCCCCACCCGCGGTCCTGGATTGAGTTGCACGGAGAGATCTTGGTCCGGTTCTTTCTCGGCTTCCGGTTCCGGTGCGTGCGCCGGCTCGTGCGCGGGTTCCGGTGATTTCGCCGCTTCTGCCGGGGCTTTGGCTGCCACGCCTGCCAGCGCGGCTTCCATCGCGGTCCGCAAGGCAATCAACCGCTCCAGCATCGTCGGAATCGAGTATTCGCTGAATTCCGCGCGGAAGGGATGCTTCCAATCGCTGCAGATGCGGTGCAGCTCGGCCATCGGCTCGGTCGCGCTCAGTCCCGCTGCCCGGCAATCCACGCGGGTAATCCCGCAGCCTTCGAGCTGGCAGAGCGCGTCCCGCGTCGCCCGCAGGTCCGCGTGCGACAAGCGGATAAACGAGCGCCGCAGTAAATAATTGAAGCGACAGAAGGCCACCAGCGATTCAGGACGATAGAAGGCTTCGCCCATGCCGTCCTTGATCTGATGCCCGCGCTGCAGCAGGTTTGAGTGCAGCAGCTCGGCCAGACTTCCCGCCGAGCGCGCCGCCTCCAGAATGTCTTCCAGCGGCTGCAGCGCTTCCGGGGCGTTGTGCGTTACGTTCCCCAGGATCGGCCTTAACACCTGCGCCGCGTCCGCATAGGATACGTCGCGCGTGGCCACGTTTTGAGGTGCCGACGCCGCGAAATACTGCACCATCACGAAATCCACTTTGCTGCGATCCGACGGCTTTTTGGCCGGCTTCCGCAGCAGCCGCAGCGCAAATGCGCGCAGGTTCCGCTCCGCCGCGGCGTAGTTCGCCTGCAGGAGTTGCCGCACCTGGTTTACGGCGGTCTGCTCGTCCATCTCGTCGAACCACGTGCGCGTGGCTCGCAGGATTTCCTCGCACCGGTCAGGCCCC
Organism: Candidatus Acidiferrales bacterium; assembly: GCA_035624135.1. GTDB lineage: Bacteria > Acidobacteriota > Terriglobia > Acidiferrales > UBA7541 > JOPF136. Next base: position 13,024 of record DASPSB010000233.1, read on the forward strand.
GTCAGATCCTCGATCCGGCAGGGTGGTCCGGGGAGATTGAACTGCTCGGCCATCGCCCGGTACACCGGGAAGACAAGCTGCGCCTCTATCCACCGCTGCGGAGGAGCGTCCGTCTTCTCCGTCGCCGGAATTGTCAATGTTGCGCCCGCAGAGGGCGCGATGCTTTTTGTGCTCATGGCTTGATGATCCAGTTGCTCACCGGATTCAGGAACCGCGCCGCGATGGCCTTGCGCCGTCCGTCGTACTGCACGGCCACCACCGTCGCTTCGGTCTGAAGTGAGCTGTCCGAATTCTCGATTTGTATCCGGTCCTCGAACTCCAGCGGGAGCAGGGAATCGAACAGGACCTCGCGCGCCGTCCCAAACTCGATTACCGTCCGTTCTGCCAGCGCCCGCGCATCTCCTCGCAACACCGTGATTCGCACCGGGATTCGCACTGCCGTCGCTTCGGGGAACAACGCCGCCAATCCAGCGGCGGCCGAAGCCTTGGGGAGAGGAGGATTCGCGACCGCATCTTTCTGTAGCACTGAGTTTCCTATTCTCGTGCCCGTCGGCGCTTGCACGTGCCGCAAACCGGCGGCCGGCCGCGCTCCGGGCTCAACGCTTCCGGGTAGAAAGCGGCCAGAGCGGATAATGCAAACCCGCGTCCAAACGGGGTGCGCCGGGCCTTGTCCGTAAGCCACGTGCTATCAATGGATTGGAGGAATTCGAATAATCGGAACGCCGGGCGCGTCTCAGGATGACACGCTGATCGTCTCAAGCGTACGGTTCGATTCTCATTCAGCGCCGCGTAGCGCCCTACCCATCCCGAAGCTTCGGGGTTCGGGACCCGCCGACCTTCTGGGGAGATGTGGTGGTCTACTGCCTCTGCAATAGGGACTCGAGGAAGGCGTAATTCTCTCCCCGGTCCCACTCCTGGGGCCCGATCACCTTGCGGGCGAGCTTTCCGTCGCGGTCAATAATGTAGGTTTCAGGGAAGATCGTGGTCCCGTACAGCAGATTCACCTTTTGCTCGGGGTCGCGCCAGGTGGGGAAACTTACATTCTGGTCGCGCAGGAATTTCTCGTAATTCGGCTCACTTTCATCTTCGCTCACCGCCAGCACTATTCCGCCCTGTGGCGCGATCTTCGCCTGGAGCCGGTTCAGCGCCGGAGTTTCTTCCACGCACGGCGGGCACCACGAAGCCCAGAAGTTCAGCACCACCACTTTCCCCCGCATGTCTTCGAGCTTCATCGGCTTCCCGTCGAGAGTAAAGGAAAACGCCGGAGCCTTTTTCCCAGTCAGCGCGGGCTCGCCCTGACGGTACAGCGGCGTGAAGAAGAGCCATAGCACACCGACTGCGGTGACCAGCACCAGACCGTTGATGGCGTTCCGTATCACTGCGCCTCGCAACACGAAATATATTATAGTCAGCTTTCCGAGTTGCACGCTGAAATCATGACCATGACCGCCGCTGGCCTAGATTCAATCACAGCCATCGTGCCCGCGCGCAACGAAGAGCAATCCATCGAAGCCGCCGTCCGCTCCCTCGCCACCCAACCGGAAATTGCGGAAATTCGCGTCGTGAACGACGGCTCCTCCGACCGCACTGCCGAAATTCTCGCCAGCCTGGCCGCTGAAATTCCAAGGCTCCGCGTGATCGAGGCCTCACCGCTTCCTCCTGGCTGGGTGGGCAAAAATCACGCGGCCTGGCTCGGCGCTCAGGACGCCACGACGGACTGGCTCCTGTTCACCGATGCCGACGTGCGTCACCTGCCCGGCTCGGCCGCACAGGCGCTCGCCAACGCGAAGTTTCGCCGCGCGTCACTGGTCTCTTACTCACCAGCGCAGCGCCTGGAGAGTTGGTGGGAACGCGCCATGATCCCCTTTGTGTTCATTCGCCTGGCCGCGCACTACTCCTATGCCCGCGTGAACGATCCGCAGGCGGCCGATGCCGCTGCCAATGGCCAGTTTCTCCTCGTCCGTCGCGACGCCTATCTGGCCATTGGCGGCCACCTCGCCGCAGCTGCTGAGGTTCTGGAGGATGTTGCGATCGCCCGTCGTGCGAAGGCCGCGGGTTTCCCCTTGCACTTTGCTTCCGGAGAAGCGATTGCCGAGACGCGCATGTACCGCACCTTCTCTGCCATGTGGGAAGGCTGGACGAAGAATCTCTACCCGCTCGTCGGCGGCACGCCTCTGTCAGCAGCCAGGGAACTCCTAATCGTCACGCCGATTCCCCTGCTCGCGGCAGCCGCGATGGCGTTCTTTTATCCAGTCGCCTGGTGTCTCGCCGCCGGTGCGCTGCTATCGGAGTTGGTGGCGTACGGGCGCAAACTGAGTCGTCACCCTTTCCGGCTCGATTACATCTTATGCTGGGGGCCTGGGCTCGTTCTTTACGTTGCCGCGCTCATCGCATCCGCCGCCCGCTATTCCTCGGGAAGCGTGGCCTGGAAGGGCCGCATCTATCCGGTTCGCCCCTGAACCGCGAATACACAAATGGTCTATCTGACGCGCAAAGTCGAATTCTCCGCCTCGCACCTCTACCACAATCCGGACTTCTCGCCGGAGGAGAACCGACGCATCTTCGGCAAATGCAATAACCCGCACGGCCACGGGCACAACTATGTTCTCGAAGTCACCATCGCCGGCGAGCCCGACCCTCGCACCGGTATGGTCCTCGACCTCAAAGAGCTGAAAGACATTCTCCAGCGCGAAATCCTGGACCGCATGGACCATCGCTTTTTGAACAAGGAAGTCCCGGAGCTGAGCGGAAAAATCCCCACCACGGAAACTA
>DASPSB010000239.1:0-2618 GCA_035624135.1 Candidatus Acidiferrales bacterium
AAATGCCAGCACATTTTCCGCGGCCATCCGAGCCATCTTCGTGCGCGTCTCGACGGACGCGCTGGCGATATGAGGCGTCAGGACCACGTTCTTCAGGCTCACCAGTCCGGCGTGGATTTTCGGCTCCTGCTCGTGCACGTCTATGCCCGCTCCCGCAATGGTCCCCGCTTTGAGCGCCTGATAAAGCGCCTCGTTATCCACCACCGGTCCGCGCGCTGTGTTGATGAGATAGGCTGTGCGCTTCATTTTTTTAAGCCGCTCCCCGTTCATCAGATGGTGCGTTCCGGCCATCATCGGCACATGGAGAGTCACAAAATCCGCGCTCGCGAGCAACGTATCCATATCCACGTACCGCGCGCCCAGTTCATGCTCGACGGCTTCCGGCGCCCGAATCGCGTCCGTATAAATCACCTTCATGCCGAACCCGCGCGACCTGCGCGCCACAGCGCGCCCGATGCGCCCGAACCCGATCACGCCCAGCGTTTTCCCCCACACGTCTCCGCCGCACAACTGGTCCAGGTTCCAGCCCGCCCACTGGCCCGAGCGGCACAGTGCTTCGCCTTCGCCCACGCGCCGCGCCGTGCACATCAGCAGCGTCCACGCAAAATCTGCCGTGGTCTCGTCCAGCACGCCCGGTGTATTCGTCACCACTACTTTGCGCGAGGTGCAATCCATCACGCTTACATTGTCGTAGCCCACGGCCACGTTGGCCGCAATCCGCAGTTTGGGCGCCGCGGCCAGCATTTCTTTGTCGATTTTCTCGGTGAGCAGGCAGATCAGTCCGTCCTTCGGCGCCACCTGTTTGAGGAATTCGGCCCGGGTCGGCCGTTCCGGCCGCTGCCAGTACTCGACGTCGCAATGAGCATCGAGCAGCGTCCGCGCTTCCGGAAACAGCGGATGGGTGGCTAGAATGCTCGGCCGGCTCATCAGACTCCTTCCTAGGCGCCCGCGCCGCGGGCTACTTTTCCCCGATCAGATACCGGCAGCCTTGCGGGCCCATCCGTGCGGCGTGAACCGTCCCGGCGGCAACATCGCAGCGTTCGCCGCTCCGATACGTCCGGGATTCGCCGGCGACCGTAAGCGTCATCTCGCCGTCAAGGATAATGTGCGCGGTCAGCGATGCGTGCGTGTGCGCGGGATAGTGCGTATGCGGCGAATCCTGCCAGACGTAGGTGCGCCGGAAGCCTTCGGCGCGCAATTTCCGTTCCAGTTCACCCGCGTCCATCCCATCCTCGCCGCAAGACTCTACCACGACCGCCGTGAGAATAGTTTTTTGCCATTAGGCATTCAACGGTCGCGCGCGTTTTGCGTCCAGAGCGAAGTCGAAGGGCCGCAGTCTTAAAAGGGGAGCCATGCGGGGCTGGTCGGAGAGCCCCGCATGGCTTTGGGGGGCATACACCTCCCGTGCGGAGGAGAATCCCCCCGCACGAGAGAACTCAATCCCGTCAGTTTTTCGGCCCGGCGCCTGCTCCGCCGCGGGGCCCGAAAGCCGGGGGCGCGGGACGGTCGCGCAGCGCGTAATCCGACGGCACCGCAAACAGCGAGGCCGCAGGCTCGTTCCGGGAAATGCTCGTCAGCCGCATGGTGGTCTCGCCCATCCACGGATCGCTGTGTTTGAAGAGCACCACGGTCTGCAAATCCTGCGAGACCCACCGCTCGGTGACGATTTGAATCGGCTTATCGTTGCCCTCGGCGCCCGCGGCAATCGTCCTCGTGATGCGCGTGCCTTCCGCATTCACGCCTTCGATCACCTGCGCGCCGAGCGACTCGGTGGCGACCTGCTCGCCAGTGCGCGGAGGACGCGCGCCGCGCCGCCGCACCGCGTCCGTCGACGGCAATGGCATGCGGTCGACCGTCTTGGAATTCGCATCCACCACGTAGTGATATCCCGCAACCGGATCGTTGATGAACAAGGCATGCGTAGCCTGCTGTGCACCGGTCAGCCAGCGCAGGCCGGTCATGTTCATCTCTTGCCGCACACGGCCCGCGCTGTCGCGGTACACGGCACCGCTGGACTGCTGCGTCACGTGCGTTCCGTCGCTCAACGTCTGGTTGTGCTGGGTGACGATCTGCGCGGAAAACGGGGCGCCCGTAACCGTCTTTCCCATCAATCCCATTTCGAAGCGGCCAAACTCCATCCCCCTGGGTCCATGAAGCGGGCCGCCGGGCCCCGGGCCATCGGGCAGAGGAGGCGCTTGCCCGTGTGCCGCTCCTGAAAAAACGAGCGCCGCTGCCGCCAGCCAACCCCACCGCATCCAGCGCACTTTCATGTTTCGCTCCTTCGCTTGCCAATCGTTCCGAAATCCAAGAACTGCTAATTCCGCGACGCCTGGCCCACCGGGCGCACAAACCGGATCGCCTGCGGCGAACCGTCCTGGCCCACGAGAAGATCCGCGGTCACCCAGTCATCCTCGCTGCCCTGCGCCACAGGCAACCCGAACGACTCCAGCGCCGAACTCGGCATACGCACGCGCACGAGCGCTCCCGAATCGAGCGAACCGACGTCGGCGCCCGGGTAGAAGGCGACGAAATCCGTCACTTCCTCCTGCTGTCCCGCTGCGTCCTCGGCATTCAGGTCGCTGTCATCCGCAGCATCGAGGGAAGAGACGGACGGCGCC
>DASPSB010000243.1:0-3799 GCA_035624135.1 Candidatus Acidiferrales bacterium
GGCATGGCAGGCAAGCCCCGGCCGTGCAACGCATGGTGCAGGGCGAGCCGCCTCAGTCCGGAATCTTCCCCGCCACTTCCATCCAGCACCGCTCTACTGCGCTATCCGCGGCCCGCTGCCACGCTGCCGGTGTCTTATACACGGGAAAATCCGCGGCATGGCTGGCGAGGTTCACCGTCTTCTTCGTCTCTTCCAGGCTCATCCCTTGTGCCACCGCTGATTTCACCTGCGCCACCACGTCCGACATGAACGCAATCAGCCGTGCGATCTGTTTCTTCCCATGCTGCACGTCGCCGTGTCCCGGGATGGCTACATCCCAGTCCAGCCCCTGAATGGCTTCGAGCGTCGTCACCCATTCCACCGGGTACGCGTCGCGCATAAACGGGATTCCGTTGGTTAGCAGGTCGCCCGTCGCTACCACTTTCTCCTTGGGCAGATACACCACCACGTCGCCCCGCGTGTGCCCCTTGCCAAAATAGAGCACCTGGATCGTCCGGTCGCCCGGTTTGTGCAGGTACAGGCTGCGGTCAAAGGTGATCGTCGGCAGCGCGATCTGCATGTGCCGCAATTCCTCCAGGTACTCCTTCTGGTCCGCGGTCTGTTTCGTCAGCCCCGCGCGCGCCTCGTCTGTCAGCGGTTTCCCATCCGCGTCCTTCCCGTCGGCCAGCGTTTTTTCCATTTTCGCGATGGCTTCGGGAACGTCGCGCAGGCTGTCCTGGATGCTCGGAATCGCTTTGTGAATGATGTCCTCGCGCGTGTTGTGCTGCGCCAGATATTCCACCGTCGGGCCGAACACGTTCACGTACGCCTGGCTCCCTTGCACGTGGTCCGGATGCCAGTGCGTATCCACCACGTAGCGCACCGGCTTGTCCGTCGTCCGTTTGATCTGCCCGATCAGGTCGTGCGCCCACAGCGGTCGCAGGTGCGTGTCCACCACCAGAACGTCGTCCTTATTGATCAGCACCGCGGCGTTGCAGAAGGCTCCATTCTTTCCGATTGCCGCATAGACCCCGTCCGCCACCTGCGTCACGTCGAAATATTGCGCCTGCGCAAATGCCGGCGCCGCCGCGATCATCGCCAAGCCGAGCAACGCGCCAACGCGGATCATCCGCATCGCCTCACCTCCTGCCGCAATTCACTTCCATCAGGCGCACGCACTCTAGCACACCTCACCTCAGCCCGTTCTCGTGCATCAAAAGGTGGCTGGGCTATCGTTCGGCACACCCCGGCGGCGCGCTCTAAGCCCGGAACAATTATCGCTTGTAGGATTCGCGCCAGACACGATACAAAAGGGGCACCCTCCCCTACCCAGGTGACTCCATGCCAGCACCCGCTATAGCCACGGAGACCCTTCAGCCCCTTTTGGCACGCCTGCGCGACGCGCGAAGCCACACCGATGCGCTTTTCACGCTCATCGCTCCCGACGCAATTTACGACCGCACCATCCCTGAACGCCACCGCCTGATCTTCTATCTGGGCCACCTCGAGGCTTTTGACTGGAACCTGCTCGGCCGTGGCGCCTTTGCCCTCGCTTCGCACAATCCGGAGTTCGATCAATTGTTCTCCTTCGGGATCGATCCGACGCAGGGCAATTTGCCCTCGGACGCCGCTAGCGACTGGCCGCGCGAGCCGCTCATCCGCGGCTACAATGACCAATGCCGGCGCCGCCTGGACGACCATCTTCTCGCCCATGGCCGTGGAAGCCAGGCCTCTGCGGATCTGGCAGACGGCACTCTGCTTCACGTGGCCATTGAGCACCGGCTGATGCACGCCGAAACACTGGCCTACCTGCTGCACCAATTGCCCTGCGAGAAAAAGCGCAGCTTCGCAAACGGCGTCTCCGCGCCCGCTCGCCCGCTGCCCCCCGCGCCTCGATCAGTTCGCATCCCGCACGGCATTGCCACACTCGGCCAGCCGCGGAAAAACGGCTCCGCGGGCGCCCAATTTTCCTTCGGCTGGGACAACGAGTTCGAAGTCGTCCACGAAGATGTTCCTGAATTCTCGATTGACGTCTATCCCGTCACCAACGCGCGTTTCCTCGACTTTGTGCGCGCCGGCGGCTATGACGATGCCAATCTCTGGCAACCCGAAGACTGGCAGTGGAAGCAGGCGCGCAGCGTGCGCCATCCGCTGTTCTGGGAGCGCTCTGGTGACCAGTGGTTCTGGCGTGGAATGTTCGCGCGCGTCCCTCTGCCGGACGATTGGCCCGTTTATGCCAGTCACGCGGAGGCCTCCGCGTACGCGCGCTGGGCGGGAAAATCCCTGCCTACGGAAGCACAGTGGCATCGCGCCGCCTACGGAACTCCGCAGGGCACGGAGCGGCTGTACCCGTGGGGCGATGCCGCGCCGGAGCCTGCCCGCGGAAACTTCGACGCCGTGCATTGGGAACCCGTTTCCGTCGCCGCGCATCCGGCCGGCGCCAGCGCCTTCGGCGTTCAGGATCTCCTCGGCAACGGCTGGGAGTGGACGCGCACGCCCTTCGGCCCTCTGCCCGGCTTTGAGCCCTTTCCTTTCTATCGCGGTTACTCCGCGGACTTCTTCGATGGCCGCCATTACGTGATGAAGGGCGGCTCGGCGCGCACCGCCGCCTGTATGTTGCGCCGGCCGTTCCGCAACTGGTTCCAGCCCCGCTATCCCTACGTGTACGCGGCGTTCCGCTGCGTAGAGGCCTGAACCATGATCGAAGCTGCGCGCCTCGCTCCCGAACTCTCCGCGGCAATTTCTCTCGCTGATTTTGCTGCCGACGTCCGCGACGGTCTCACCAAACCGGGCCAAAAGGAGCTGTACTCGAAATACTTGTACGACGAGATCGGCTCCGCGCTGTTTGAAGCCATCTGCCTTCTGCCCGAGTACGGCCTGAGCCGCGCCGGCGCCCGTCTCCTGGAGCAAAACGCGGAGGAGATCAGCCGCCTGATCCCGGGGCCCGTGATGGTGGCGGAACTGGGCAGCGGCACCGGCGGAAAAACGCGCTGGATGCTCCAGGCTCTCGCCAAAAAACAAAACGTGAACTACTACCCGATTGATATTTCGCGTGCCGCGCTCGACCGCTGCGATTCCGACCTCGGCCGCCTCGAATCCGTCAGCATCGTGGGATTCGAGCGTGCCTATCTGGACGGACTGCTCGAAGCGGCGGCGCGGCGGCGGCCCGGCATGCGCCTGCTGGTCCTTTTCCTGGGCAGCACGATCGGAAATTTCGACCGGCCGGCCGGTGATCGCTTTCTTCGCAGCGTGCGCCAAATCCTCCAGACGGGCGACGCCCTGCTTCTCGCCACCGACCTCGAGAAAGCCGAGGAGCGCGTGCTCCTGGCCTACGACGACCCGGCCGGCGTGACCGCCGCCTTCAACCTCAATCTGCTCGCGCGCATCAACCGCGAACTGGGCGCCGATTTCGATCTTTCGCGCTTCCGGCATCTCGTCCGCTACGATCGCCGCGAGCGCCGCGTGGAAATGCATCTCGAATCCACCGCGGACCAGATCGTCGATATCCCGCGCGCCTCGCTCCGCGTGCGGTTCGCGATGGGCGAAACCATCTGGACCGAAAGCTGCCACAAATACACGTGCGCTGAAGCGGTGCAAATGAGCGGCCGCACCGGCTTTCGTTGCGAGGCCCAGTGGGTGGACGCCGAGTGGCCCTTCGCCCAGAGCCTGTGGATTGCCGGGTAATCACTGCGCAGGACGAGATCTGAGGAGGTGGAACCGTGCCGAAAGCCGTTTGGAAAGGCGCCGTCATTGCCGAAAGCGAAAAGACCGTGGAGCTCGAGGGCAATCACTATTTCCCGCCCCAATCACTCCACCGCGA
>DASPSB010000246.1:0-18741 GCA_035624135.1 Candidatus Acidiferrales bacterium
TACCCCGGAGCGCGACGTTGGGAAAGGCCTCAGGTCAGTCCGCCTGCGGCGGACGGGACCTGAGCTACACGACCAGATTCACCAGCTTATCCGGGACGACGATGGTTTTGCGGATGGGTTTGCCATCGAGCCAGGGAGCGACGCGCTGGTCGGAGCGGGCGCGCGCGACGAGCTGGTCCTCGGGCAGGCCGGCCTCGCATTCCATGCGTGCGCGAACCTTGCCATTGACCTGAATCACCACTTCCACCATTTCTTCGCGGGCGAGTTCGGGATCGTAAGCAGGCCATTTGGCGTGCGAGAGGCCGTCCGAATGGCCGAGCATTTGCCAGAACTCTTCCGAGATATGAGGAGCAATGGGGGCGAGCATCAGGGTGAAGATCTCGAGGATTTCGTGGAGCACGGCTGGGGACACATTCTGGTCGAGGTGCTCGCCGGCCTGGAGTGCGTTGACCAGTTCCATCAGCAGAGCGACGGAAGAATTGAAATGCCAGCGGATGTCGTAGTCGTTGGTGACGCGGCGAAGGGTTTGGTGGGTCTGGCGAAGGAGGGAGCGCGCAATTTCCGACATGGGATCGGGGCTTGCTGAATGGGGCACGACATGTCGTGCCCCTACGACGCGGGCGGCGTGGCGGGAGATGATGCGCCAGGCGCGGTTGAGGAAACGCCAGGAACCTTCGATGCCTTCCTCGGACCATTCGAGATCTTTTTCCGGAGGCGCGGCGAAGAGCGTGTAAACGCGGGCGGTATCGCAGCCGTATTTGGCGGCGATGTCGAGAGCGCCGACGACATTGCCTTTGGATTTCGACATGACGGCGCCGTCTTTCAGGACCATGCCCTGCGAAAAAAGACGGGAAAAAGGCTCGGAGTGGCGAACCAGCCCGATGTCGCGGAAGAAGCGGCAGAAGAAGCGGGAATAGAGCAGGTGCAGGATGGCGTGCTCGATGCCGCCAATGTACTGATCCACGGGATTCCAGTAGGCGACGAGGGAGGGATCGAAGGGGGCGTGGTCGTTATGCGCGTCGGCGTAGCGGTAGTAATACCAGGAGGAGTCGAAGAAGGTGTCCATCGTGTCGGTTTCGCGGCGAGAAGGAGCTCCGCAAATGGGACACTTGACCTTGACGAATTCGGGGACGCTTTCGAGAGGCGAACGGCCTTGTCCAGTGATGCTGACGGAATCGGGAAGACGAACGGGGAGATCGGATTCGGGGACGGGGACGATGCCGTCGCTGGGACAATAAATGACGGGGATGGGAGTGCCCCAATAGCGCTGCCGGCTGATGCCCCAGTCCTTAAGACGGAACACAGTCTCCGCGCGGCCGTAGCCGCGAGCTTCGGCGTCGGCGGTCATGCGCGGGATGGCTTCTTCGGAGGTGAGACCGGAATAAGGGCCGGAATCAACGAGGGTTCCATGGGTGCGATCCTCGTATGCGGCGCGCATGGAGTCCGCCACGAGCGCCTCTGGAGTTATCGGCTGAATCACCACGCGGATGGGCAGCCGGTACTTGTTGCAGAATTCAAAATCGCGCTGGTCGTGCGCCGGCACGGCCATAACTGCGCCCGTGCCGTAGCTGGAGAGCACGAAGTTGGCCACCCAGATGGGGATCCGTTCGCCATGGAAGGGGTTGCGCGCATACCGCTCGGTGAAAAATCCTTCCTTCTCGGCGGTGGCAACGTCTGCAGCACGCATTCCCTGGCGAAGCAGGCGCTGAGCCTCCCGCGCGAACAGCATGCGGTTTTCCGCCTCTTCCAGCAGATCCTCCAGCAGCGGATGATCGGGCGCCAGCATGATCGCCGTGGCACCATAAATGGTGTCAATGCGGGTGGTGAAGACCTCGAGCTTCCGTCCGGTCATGCCCTCGACGGGAAACAGCACGCGCGCGCCCTGTGATTTGCCAATCCAGTTGCGCTGCATGAGGATGACGCGCTCGGGCCACCCGCCTTCGAGCTGCTTGAGGTCGTCGAGGAGTTCCTCGGCATAGTTGGTGATGCGAAGGAACCACTGCTCGATTTCGCGCGCGTCCACGGGCGTGTCGTCGTGGCGCCAACAGCAACCGTCGACGACCTGTTCGTTGGCGAGGACCGTCTGGCATCTGGGACACCAATTGACGAGCGACTTTTTGCGATAGGCGAGGCCGTGCTCGAGCATGCGCAGGAAAATCCACTGGTTCCAGCAGTAATAGTCGGGTTCGCAGGTGGAGAGTTCGCGGCGCCAGTCGTAGCTGAGGCCGAAGCGGCGAGCGGCAGTGCGGATTTCGGCGATGTTGGAGTTGGTCCATTCGCGCGGGTGGATGCCTCGTTGCATGGCGGCATTTTCGGCGGGAAGGCCGAAGGAGTCGTAGCCGAGGGGATGGATGACGTCGAATCCGCGGAGGCGGCGGAAACGGGCTACGGCATCGCCGATGGTGTAGTTGCGCATGTGACCCATGTGCAGGGTGCCGGAGGGATAGGGGAGCATTTCGAGGACGTAATACTTGGGGCGAGCGGGATCGGCGTCGGAGTGGAAGGCGCCTTCGCGCTCCCAGCGGGCCTGCCAGCGGGCCTCGATTTCCTGGGGATTGTAGTCGGTCAACGAGAGCTCCTTGATGAAAGGTGGGCACGCCCGCGGCGCGAGGGACGAGGAGAAGAGGAAGAAGGCCGGCGCCGAACGCCGGCGCTACGAGAGCGAGCGGGGTGGGACCGCGGCTTTTGTTTGCCCGATTTGAGCACGGCAGGGCGTGCCCTTACGGAGACCGCGCGGGGTGAGACAGGTGGCGTGAGGCCCAAGAGAGTCCAGAGGGCGCGGACATTGCGGCGGTCGTCGCCGGGACGGTCGATCGGCGTTTCGGCGAGGAAGGCACGGTCGGGAGCGCGGAGCAGCGGATGATTCAGGATTCGCGCGAAGGCCACCTTGCCGATATGGCCGCGGCCGATGTGCCCGTGGCGGTCGATGCGGGCGCCGAGAGGCGCTTTAGAGTCGTTGCAATGAATCACACGGACGTTTTCGAGGCCGAAAGCCGCGTCGGCTTCGGCGAGCGTGCGGTCGAGGCCCTCGGGCGTGCGGATTTCGAAGCCGGCGGCGAGAAGATGAGCGGTGTCGAGGCAAATGCCGGGAGCTGGAAGGACGTGGCGCGCGCGGCAGGCATCGAGCATGTCGCGGAGATGCCCGAATTCGGAGGCGAGACCAGTTCCCTGCCCTGCTGTGTTTTCGAAGAGGATACGCAGAGAAGAGGAAGAAGGAGAACTAACGGCCGGCTGGAAGCCGGCGCTACGAGAGGCGCGGGAGACGGCTTCGGCGACGTTTTCGATTCCGCGCGCGATCCCGGCATCGCGAGCGGAGCCGGGATGCACGATGAGATAGTCGGCGCCGAGTTGAAGGGCGCGGATAATTTCGTCGCGAAAGGCAGCGACGGAATTTTCCCACTGGTGCGGGTTGGAGGAGGCCAGATTGATCAGGTAGTTGGCGTGAATGGCGACGGGGCCCAGTCGGAGAGCGGTGCGGCGCTCGCGAAAACGCTCGGCGACGTGCGCGGGGATGCGGCGTTGGTGCGGGCGGGGCCACATGCGCGGGCTCGCGGAGAAGATTTGGAGCGCAGTGCAGCCAATGCGGGCGGCAATGTCGAGCGCGCGTGAGGCTTCGCCGGCGATGGAAGTGTGAATGCCAATGCGAGGGCGGCCATCGAGCCAGTCAGGAGGAGGCGGGATACGGCCGCCGCCAATTTCTGCGATGTCAAGAGATACACCACGATTTTGCGAATCTTCAGACAAAGCCGGATGCTCCCGGAACAGGGAGAGAAATTCTATCTGAGGAGCGGAAATGCCGCAAACAAGAAGGATGCTGGGTTCGGCGGAGATATCGCCAGTGAAGGCGCTAGTGGATTCGGAGGGACTGAAGGCCCAGGAAGCTGGAAAGGATGACGCCCGCTTGGGAAACGGGGGCAGATGGGATAGGTTTGAGGAGACCGCCGACGGTCCACGGTCAGGAATCCCGGAGCGTCGGGACTGACCGCAGCTACAAGAAGGATGCGGAAGCGCACACAGGCTGAAAGCCTGTGCTACGGGGGGCGACTGGTCATGCTCGTGGTGATGGATGCGCACGCGACGGAGGAACAGGTCCGTTCTGTGTGCGCGCGGATCGAACAGCTTGGACTGAAGGCGCATGCGATTCCAGGATCGTTGCGGACGGCGATCGGGATCACCGGGAACCAGGGAGCTGTGGATCTGGGAATGCTCGAGTCGTTACCCGGAGTGGTGGAATGCATCCCGGTCAGCAAACCCTACAAATTGGTAAGCAAGGAGCTGAAAGAAGAGCCAACGGTGGTGCGCATCGCGACGCCTCTCGGGGAGGCGGCGATAGGCGGGAGATGCGCGGCGCTGATCGCGGGTCCGTGCGCGATTGAATCGCGGGAACAGGCGTTCGCGATTGCGCGGCACGTGCGCGACGCAGGCGGGAAACTGATGCGCGGAGGGGCGTATAAACCGCGGACGTCGCCGTACAGCTTTCAGGGCCTGGGGCGGCCTGGGCTGGAGATCTTGCGGCAGGTGCGCGAGGAGTTCGGGCTGGGGATTGTGAGCGAGGCGATGGACACGGAGACGCTGGATCTGGTGGAAGAGCATGCGGACATGATCCAGATCGGGGCGCGGAACATGCAGAACTTCTCGCTGCTGAAGCGAGCGGGCCGGGCGAAGAAACCGGTGCTGCTTAAACGCGGGATGGCAGCAACACTCGATGAATTCTTGATGGCGGCGGAATACGTGATGGCTGAGGGAAACTACAACGTGGTGCTGTGCGAGCGTGGCGTAAGGACGTTCAGTGATTTTACGAGGAATACGCTCGACCTGGCGGTGATTCCGGCGGTGCAGGCGCGGAGCCATCTACCCATTCTGGTGGACCCGAGCCACGGAACGGGGAAACGAAGCAAAGTGCTGCCGCTTTCGAGGGCGGCGATTGCGGTTGGAGCGGACGGGCTGCTGGTGGAAGTGCACCATGATCCGGCGACGGCGCTTTCTGATGGAACGCAGGCGATACTACCGGAGGAGTTGCGGCAATTGTGGGCGGAATCGAGGCAGATTGCGGGAGTGCTCGGGAGAAGCATGAATTGAAGCAGTGGCAGGCGGCGACGAACGCAAGACGAGAAACAGAAGATAACAGTGAGAAGAACCCTCGGCCAGGAATCCCGAAGCGTCGGGACTGACCGTGGCTACCCGTTCGAGATGAACCGTTCGTGGCGAAATCCAGACAACTGAATCGGCGGCTGCTTTTTGCCGGAATCGTGCTGGCGCTGGTCGGGGCGCGCGTGGTGGCGCAGCAAATGGGGATTGCGCGGCTGCAGCCGGGGCTGCACTTGTACGCATACGTTACGAACGTGCAGGACGGAACGGTAAGCGTGGTGGATCTTGTGGCTCTGGCGGGACACGGCCAGATTGCTGTGGGGCCGGCACCTTCGGGATTGCGCGCTCATCCGAAGCGAGCCGAATTGTGGGGAGTGAGCACAACCGGCGGATACGTATGGGTGATTGACGTGCGGAAGGGCGTGGTCGCGGCGCAAATTCCAGTAGGGGGAGGGCTGTTTGCGGTGGATTTTTCGCCGGATGGCACGCGGGCATACGCAGCAGCGGCAAATACGGGCGAGGTGGTGGCGATCGATTGCGCTTCGCGGCGGGTGGTGGCGCGGGCGCGGGCGGGTGACCGTCCTTGGCTGGTGCGCGCGACGCCGGATGGGAGATACGTTCTGGTGGCGAACCGGGGGGAGAGTTCGCTATCGCTGCTGGACGCAGAAACGCTGGGAACGGTGGAGAAAATCGCGGTGACGTCGGCGCCGGAACAGATTGCGGTGCTGCCAGATGCTTCGAAGGCATTTGTGGCTTCGGGGAGCGGCAATGCAGTTTCGGTGGTGGATTTGAGGACAAAGAGGCTGCTGACGAATCTTGCGGTGGGAGGGCGTCCCGGGGCGCTGCTGCTCTCGGCGGACGGGGGTGAGCTGTACGTGCTATCTGCAGAGTCGCATGGGCTGGACGTAATTGATACGTGGAGAAACGAGACGGGAGACCACGTGACTGTAGGAAGCACGCCAGCGCTGGGAGTGTTGTCGAAGGACAGCGGCTTGCTTTACGTCACGGACACGGCCTCGGGGCGCGTAGCGCCAGTGGAGATAAATTTCCGGCATGTATTGCAGCCCATATCGGTGGGACAGCGCCCATTGGCGGCCGCGATTACGCCGGAGGGAAATTTGTTGCTGGTGGTGAATGAGGGGTCGAACAATCTGGCAATTGTGAGGACGAAGACGAATAGTTTGGTGACGCTTGTGCCGGTGGGATTGCGACCGAGAGACGTAGCGGTGAAGATGTTTTGAGGAACTGGCGAACGGCGCGCGCGAAAAAAAACGGGAGACCGCGGAGCGCGAAGAGGAAAGGGACTGAGGGCCAGCCCGGGCCCGGTGCTACCAGGAAAAGTTTTCGGTGCCGAGGGAGGCGGTGAGGGTACCCTGCGCCGGCAGGACGTCGACGGGAAGACCGCCGTGCCAGAGGGCCACGCCGATTTCTATTGAGGTAACGCCAGCAAGGGAAAATAGATCCCGGGCAAGCGAAATCTCGAGGATGTTGCCCAGGGCTACCTGGGCTTTTTCTTTTCCGGAGAGGAGACAGACGCCGGCCTGCTCGATGGAGTGTTCGGTGATGCGGCCACCTTCGACCTGCACGATCACGACGACCTCGGTGGAGGAGTATCTTAGACGCAAATGGAATTCGCACTCGCGAAGTTCCTGGAGCGCCCCGGGGACCCAGTCCACGCGGAGAAAGAGTGAGTCGGGGCCGAAGCCGTAGCGGAGTTCGTGCAGGTGATGCGTGCGGCCGTGCATGGCGGATTCCTGGAGGTCGGCAGAGTAAATCCCGGCGCCGAGCCATTCGAAATAGCTGGTTTCTCTCCCATCCACGACAACCCGGAGGAAATCGGACGGAGGAAGGACGAGGGCGCGCTCGGGCGGCCGTTTGATCGGCTGCGCGAGGGCCTCGGGAGGCTCGGCACCGAGGACGCGGTGCACTTCGCTGAGGTGGGTACGATAGATGGCGTCGAATTCAGCATCGTTGGCGGAGCTGTGCTCGGGACCGTACCACCAGCACCAGTCGCTTCCCTCGGCGGTGAGGAGAGATTCGTAGGCGTGAGCAAAGCGCTCGGGAGACAAGGCGGCGGCGCCGAGCGAGGGATTGATGCGCAAGGAGCGCTCGTATACCTCGTGGGTCTCGCGAAGCAGGTCCCAGGCTCGAACGTCCTCAGCATGACCGGCCCAGATGTCGAAATTCGCGTTGATCCACGAGCCGGGGACGATGTGGGTGATGGCGGGGAGTTTGACCGCAGCGGCGATGGCTTCTGAGGCGGTAAGCGGGCGGATATCTGGATCGGCCTGGATGCGGGAGTAGAAACGGCGGAGAAAATCGCGGCCGTTGCCGGGGAAATATTCCCAGGCGTTTTCGCCGTCGAGGATCAGAGGGACGGTGAGCGGGTGATCCGAGGAGGAACGCTCACCAATGGAGCGGATACGGCGGTGCAGGTCCTCGGCGGCGGACTCGGCGGACATGCGACTGTAAACGAAGCCGACCAGGTCGGAGAGATAGTGGTCGCGGAAGAGGCCGACGATCTCCCCCGTGGGCAGGCGCAGGCGCCAGGGGGAGTAGAGGCGGCCGGCGTTATCGGGAACTCCCGCCGTGTCGCGGCCGAAATCTATCTGGAGGGTGCGGCCGAGGACTCCTTCGTCGCTGGCAAACCAGCGGAAGCCGAGTTCGGCGGCAATGCCGAGGGCGGCATCGGAGACGGAGCCTTCCGAGGGCCAAAGGCCGGCAGGAGGATTGCCGAAATGAGCGACGTGGAACTGGCGGGCGCGCACAAGCTGTTCGCGGGCGTCTTCAGGATGGACGAAGGGAGGAGAAATTTGCGGGGAGCGGGGATTGGATTCCTGCGCGGCGCGGGTGTCGCAGAGCAGCGGGAGGATCGGGTGGTAGAAGGGCGTGGTGGAGATTTCTACCTGGCCGCGCATGGCCGCGGCGGCGTATTCGGGAAGGATGCGGCAGAGAAGCTCAATCTGTTTGTCGCGGAGGGCAGCTTTGTCGGCCTCGGTGAAGTTGGCGCCTTGCACGGAGAGGGCATGAACGACGGGATCGCGGGCCAGATATTCCTCGTCCATCCAGGCGAGCTGAGAAAGAAGCTGAAGATCGCGCCAATCGCGGATGCTCATGCCCTGCGCCGCCTCGCGGCCGGCGGCGACAACGTGCTGGTGGAGCTCGACGAAACGAGGCCAGCGGGCGGTCATGCGTTCGTGATTTAACTGGAAGCCGCGGACAAGGATTTCGGTTTTTTCTTCATCGGTGAGGGCGTCGGCGGGAGCCATGGCCGCGTCGAGCCAGACCTCCTGAAATTTGCCGGAGGCGTACTCCTCGAGCTGCTGGCCGAGCGCGGGGACGAGGTTGAAGGTGGCATGGACGCGGGGAAATTCTTCGAGCATTTTGACCATGCCGAAATAGTCCTTGAGGCCATGAAGCCGGGTCCACGGGAGCAGGTAGCGGCCGGAAACAGGATCGCGGTACTGCGGCTGATGCATGTGCCAGAGGATGACGAGATGAATCGGAGTCATAGGAGGGTGGCCAGTGGTCCCGAAGCTTCGGGATGGCGAGTGGCGAGAGAAGAAAAGCCCGAAGACAGCAGATCGACGCCGAGGTCTAGGAGCCCGAATGGCGCGGGGGTTGCGGCAGAGCGCGACTCGCGCCTCTCAACAGCGAGAGCAGACATGCGCATTCTGCTAAAATGACGGTTTCTGAGCATGCGATTGCGTCTAATCGACCGCTACATCTTCCGCGAGATCGGGTCCTACGCACTGCTGGGACTCTTTGTTTTTACCTTCATCTTCTTCGTGCCGCAACTCGTTCGCTTGATGGACCTGGTGGTGAGCCATTCGGCGGGATTGGGCACGATTGCGGTGCTGGTGGGATGCACGCTGCCGGGAATTTTCACGTTCACACTGCCGATGGGCGTGCTGGTAGGGGTGCTGATCGGGCTGGGCCGGCTTTCCACTGACAGCGAGCTGATCGCGTTGCAGTCACTGGGATTCGACCGGCGAGGAATTCTGTTTCCGGTGGGATTGCTGGCGGCGGGAACGGCCGCGGCGACGCTGTGGATCACGATTTGGCTGGGGGCGCCGGCGCTCCAGAAGCTGCACCAGACCGAACAGGACCTGGCGACGGGCCAGGCGACGCTCGAGGTCCAGCCGCGGGTGTTCGTGGAAGATTTTCCGCACATGGTGCTTTACGTCTCCGATGTGGCCGCAGGCGGGACGCGTTGGCGCGGGATTCTGATGGCGCAGACCGGGGAGGATGCGACATCGCGGATTACGTTTGCCTCGAGCGGAATTGTGCTCCCGGACCCGGAGCATGGGCTGCTGCAATTCCATTTGAGGGAGGGGACGACGCACGAATACCTGCGGAGCGACCCTCGGCAATATTCGGTGTCCACCTTCGGGCGCGAAGACCTGCCCGTGGCGGTGACGGAAAGCGAAGGGCAGACACGGGCAGTTCCCACGCTTGCGGAGATGCCGTTTGGCGATGTGGTGAGGATGTACCGCGAGGGCGACGCGCAGGCGCGGGTGGAGTTTCACAGGCGAATCGCCTTCCCGGCGGCGTGCCTGGTGTTCGCGCTGCTGGGAGTGCCGGTGGGAGTGAGGCCACAGCGCGGAGGACGGGCCTCGGGGTTCGTGATCACGCTGCTGATGGTGAGTGGCTACTACCTGATGTTTGTGACCGGCGCAGGATTGGCGCGCCGCGGAGTGGTAGCGGCGGGTCTGGGGATGTGGGCGGCAAACATCCTGACGGCTCTGTGCGGGCTCGCGCTGGTGCCGGGAATGGACCAGATCCGGAGCGAACAGGGATGGCTGGATCGCATGCGGGATTGGCTGCGCCCGCAAAAAGGGCCGCGGCGACGCGGGTCGGGACGGCTGGCCACGATGCGGCCGGGACATCTGCCGGGGCCGCGTGCAGCGCGGGGCTATGCTTTTCCGCTGCTGATGGACCTGTACCTGCTGCGGGCGTTTTTCTTCTACACACTGCTGTTTCTCGCCGCGTTTATTTTCATCTTTCACTCGTTCACGTTTTTCGAGCTGCTGGAGGACATCGGGAAGCACCACATCGCGGCGTCCACCGTGATTCAGTACTTTGTGTTTCTGACGCCATTTATGTTCTATCAGTTGACGCCGGTGGCGGCGCTGATCGGCGTGCTGGTAACGCTGGGGGCGCTGTCGAAAAACAACGAGGTCACGGCGTTCAAAGCCTGCGGGGTGAGCCTCTACCGGCTGTCGCTGCCGCTGCTGCTGGCGGGAATAGCGCTGGCGGCGATGATGTTTTCGCTGGACGATACGATCCTGCCGACTTGCAACCAGCGGCAGGACGCGCTGCGAAACCAAATCAAAGGACGTCCCGCACAAACGTTTTTCCAGCCGAGGCGGCAGTGGATTTTCGGCGAGGGCGACCGGCTGTACAACTACGATTACTTCGACCCGCAGCACAGCCTGTTCGCCGGCCTTAGCATCTTCGAGCTAGACCCGGCCACTTTTCAATTGCGGAAACGGGCGTTCTTTTTTCGGGCGAAATATGAGGACAACTTGCACGGCTGGGTGCTCGAGGACGGCTGGGTACGGAGTTTCGAGCAGGGGCGCGTGGCGTCGTATGCGCGATACCGGGTGACGGAACTGCCGGAATTTACAGAGCAACCTTCGTACTTCAACCGCGAGGTGCGGCCCTACACGCAGATGAGCTGGGCCGAACTGGGCGCATACATACGCGACCTACACCAGGCTGGATTTGACGTGTCGCGGCTTTCAGTACAGTGGCACAAGAAATTTGCGTACCCCATGCTGGCGCCGATCATCATGCTGCTGGCGGTCCCATTTGCGTTTCTGGTGGGGACGAGAGGTGCTGTTGGCGGGCTGGCCCTGGGAGTGGCGATCGGAATCGTTTACTGGGCGACTTCGGCGCTGGCGGAGGCGATTGGAGCGGCCGGACAGTTGCCGCCGATTTTGGCGGGATGGGGAGCGGCGGTAGTCTTCGGGTTTACAGGACTGTACTTCTTTCTACGGATGAGGACCTAAGTCGTTCACAATCAAATAGATACAAGAACATCATGCAATGGTTGAAGGGTTCAAGGATGAGAGGCATGAGAGTGCCATCCCAAAGGTCAGCCCTACACGGTGTGCGCAAACGGACCGAAAACGGGATCAGCCCTTGGACCTGCGCGGTTTCTTTTTCTCTTCGATGACGGCCTGAGCCGCAGCCAAGCGCGCAATCGGAACCATGAACGGCGAGGCGCTGACGTAGTTCATGCCGACGCGATGGCAGAACTTGACGGACTCCGGCTCGCCGCCATGCTCGCCGCAGATGCCTATTTCCAGCTTCGGACGGACCTTTCGCCCCTGCTGGATACCCCATTCGACCAGCTTCCCTACTCCCGCGACATCGAGCACCTGAAAGGGGTCGTATTTGAAGATGCCGGCCTTCTTTTCATCCACGTAGTCCGGCAGGAAACGGCCAGCATCGTCCCGTGAAAGCCCCATGGTGGTCTGAGTGAGGTCGTTGGTGCCGAAGGAGAAGAACTCGGCGACTTCGGCGATTTCTCCGGCAAGCAGAGCGGCGCGCGGCAACTCGATCATCGTGCCAACCAGGTAGTGAATCTTCACCTTTTCTTTGCGAATGATCTCGTCGGCAACGCGGCGGGTCGCCTGCTCGAGGATGCGCATTTCCTTTTTGTCGAGGGTGAGCGGATGCATGATTTCCGGATGGACGTGAAGGCCTTGGCGATGGCACACGATTGCGGCTTCGATAATGGCGCGAACCTGCATCTCAAGAATCTCGGGATAGGTAATGCACAAACGGCAGCCGCGATGTCCGAGCATGGGATTGGCTTCATGAAGCTGGGCCACGCGGCGTGCAATCGAGTCGGCACTGACTCCGAGATCGCGGGCAAGCTCCTCCTGCTTGACGCGATCGTGGGGCACGAACTCATGGAGTGGCGGGTCGATGAGGCGGATGACGACGGGCAAGCCCTCCATGGCGCGGAAGATGCCGATAAAATCCTGGCGCTGGAACGGAAGAAGGTGGTCGAGCGCCTGTTTGCGGCGCTGAGGATCCTCAGCGATGATCATCTCCTGAATGGCGCGCTGGCGCTCGATACTCTTCTCCGGGTGGTCAAAATCCTTGAAAAACATATGCTCGGTGCGGACCAGGCCAATGCCTTCCGCGCCCATTTCTCGGGACTTGCGGGCGTCTTGAGGCGTGTCGGCATTGGCGCGCACGCCGATCTTGCGAATCTTGTCGCACCAGGAGAGCAGGGTTTCATAGTCGGGTGGAAGCTGAGGAGCAGTGAGCTTCAGTTGGCCCTGATAGACGGCGCCTTCGTTTCCGTCGAGGGTGATCCAATCGCCTTCTCGGACGACGCGGCCATTGGCGCGGAAGAGCTTCTGCGAGTAATCCACGTCGAGAGCTTCGCAGCCGACCACACAGCATTTCCCCCAGCCGCGGGCGACGACGGCTGCGTGTGAAGTCTTGCCGCCGGTGGCGGTGAGGATACCCTGAGCCACGGCCATTCCGCCAACGTCTTCGGGACTCGTTTCGCGGCGAACGAGGATCACTTTGTTCCCAGCCGCGGCCATGGATTCGGCTTCGTGGGCGTTGAAGACGGCCTTCCCAACCGCAGCGCCGGGGACAGCGTTGACGCCGGAGGCGAGCCGCGTCTTGGCCAGGTCGCTGCGCGGAAGATCCGGATCGAGGATGGGATAGAAAAGGCGTTCGATATCTTCGCCCTTGATGCGTTCGATGGCTTCCTCTTTGGATATCAAGTGTTCCTTTACCATGTCTACGGCGATCCGGAACGTGGCGGCGGGAGTGCGTTTACCGGTTCGAGTTTGCAGGATGTAGAGCTTGCCTTCCTCGACAGTGAACTCGATGTCCTGCATATCACGATAATGCTTTTCCAGGATGCCGCGGACGCGTTCGAGCTGGGCGTAGAGCTTGGGCATGCGCTTGCGCATATCGGAGAGATGCATGGGCGTGCGGATGCCGGCGACAACGTCTTCTCCCTGGGCGTTGATGAGGAAATCGCCGAAGAAGGTTTTTTCGCCGGAGGAGGGATCGCGGGTGAAGCAAACGCCCGTGCCGGAATGGTCACCTTTGTTGCCGAAGACCATCTGGACGACGCTGACGGCGGTGCCGAGCAGGCCGGTAATTTTCTCGACGCGGCGATAGGTGACCGCTTTTTCGGCCATCCAGGAACCGAAGACGGCGCCGATGGCTCCCCACATTTGGAGAACGGGATCCTGCGGGAAGTCCTTGCCAGTACGTTCGCGGAAGAATTTCTTATAGGCGTCGACGAGTTCGCGCCAGCCCTCGGCGGTCACATCGGTATCGAGGGCGGTGCCGCGACGCTTCTTCATGTCGCGCAGACGCTCCTCGAGCTCTTCCTTGGGCAGGCCGATCACGACGGAGGAGTACATCTGCACGAAGCGGCGGTAGGCATCCCAGGCGAAGCGGTCGTTCTTGGTGCGCTGGGCCAGAGCTTCGACAGAACGGTCGTTGAGGCCGAGGTTGAGGATGGTCTCCATCATTCCCGGCATGGAGCGCGCAGAGCCGGAACGGACACTGACGAGGAGGGGATCTTTGGGATCACCGAGTTTCTTGTGCGTGACCTTTTCCAGATGAGAGAGATTGCGGGAAACCTCGTGGTCGAGGCCGCGAGGATACTTCTTGCCCAGTTTGAAATATTG
Source organism: Candidatus Acidiferrales bacterium (assembly GCA_035624135.1). Taxonomy (GTDB): domain Bacteria; phylum Acidobacteriota; class Terriglobia; order Acidiferrales; family UBA7541; genus JOPF136. The sequence continues at coordinate 13,770 of DASPSB010000246.1, forward strand.
GTCGCAGGCCTCCGTGGAAATGGTGAAGCCAGCAGGAACGGGAAGTCCGATGCGCGTCATTTCGTGCAGGCCGGCGCCCTTGCCGCCGAGAAGATCTTTTTGATCACCGCGACCTTCTGCTTTGCCTGCTCCAAAGAAGTAGACGTATTTCATTGTCCCTCACAGTGTATGTGGCGAGCGACGAGTGGCCCTTCCTTCGTCAGGATCAACGAGCAGCGAGCGGTCACGGGCCAGCGAGCATCGATCGAATGTCGGCGCGCCGACAGGATTGTAACGCAAGATGACGATTTCCTTGAATGGACGCAGGGTGCAAAAACAAGGCGTGATGATTCGAGTTTGCCGCATCGCGCATGAAGTATCGCTTCAACTTTTCCGGGATGCCGTGGTATCGGTCACAATTTCAGAAAAATCGGCGATGGTGGAAAATTCGCGAAGAAGGCTGCGCAGGAGGGAGAGACGATTGGCACGGACGGCCGGATCCTCGGCCATGACCAGGACCTTGTCGAAAAAACGGTCAACGACGGGGCGGAGTGCGGCGATCTGGGCGAGGGCCTCAGCATATTTTCGCTCCTGCTTGAGTTCAGCCGAGGAGCGCATGGCCTGGATCGCAGCCTCGTGGAGGGCACGTTCCTCGTCGGCTGAGAAACGGGCGGGCTCCGGCGTGTCGCGGATGGACTCCTTTGCCGCCGATTTTTCGAGGATGTTGCGGATTCGTTTGAATGCGGCCGCAAGAGGCGGGAAGTTTTCGGTGAGGCGTATGCGGCGGAGTGCTTCCAGCCGCTCGGTAAGATCCAGAAGATCGTCAGAACCGGCGGCCATGGCTGCCCGGACTTCGTCGAAGGCGTAGCCGCCGCGTTCCTGGAAGTAAAAACGAGCGCGGTCATCGAGAAAGTCGCGAACCTGGGGGAGCAGACTATTCGACCGCGGGAGCTTCGGGTTCACCTGCGCGAGGAAGTCGATTGCGGACTGAATGGCGGCAGTGAGAGAGAGCTGAAGCCGCCGTTCCACCACGATTCGGACAATGCCCGCGGCGGCGCGGCGGAGGGCGAAGGGGTCGCTGGAGCCAGAAGGAATCTTCCCAATGGCGAAACACCCGACGAGCGTGTCGAGCTTGTCGGCGATGGAAATGAGACATCCGAGGAGATTGCGCGGGAGGTCGTCGTCGAGGCCAGAGGGAAGGTAGTGGTCGTAGATGGCCTCGGCGACGACATCGGATTCGCCCTGGACGCGGGCATAAAGTCCTCCGACGATTCCCTGCAACTCGGGAAACTCGCGAACCATTTCGGTCACAAGATCACATTTGGCGAGGGAGGCTGCGCGTTCGAGGGATTCAAGTTTTAGTTGACGTGCTGGGCCCGCCGATTCGGGCGCCTCGACTTGGGCGAGCAGTGCGGCGCAGAGCTTGCGGAGGCGCGCGACTTTCAAACCGTAGGAACCGAGGGAGGCTTCGTAGGTAACGGCATCGAGCTTAGGCAAATTGTCGGCGAGCCGACATTTCTGCTGATCGGAATTCCAGAAAAACTGGGCATCGGCGAAGCGCGCTCGGAGGACGCGTTCGTGACCAGCGCGCATCTTCCCTGCCCTGTCGCGCTCGGAATTAATTATGGTGACGAAATGAGGCGCAAGGCCGCCGGATTTCTTTTCCAGGGCGAAATATTTCTGATGGTCGCGCATGACGGTAATGAGTATTTCTTGAGGGAGCGAAAGGAATTCGGGGTCGAAGCTGCCAAGGAGAGCGGTTGGAAATTCATTCAGGTAGGTGACTCGATCGAGCAAATCCGGGTCGGTGTGAATCTGAAGCCGCTGTTTGGCGGCTATGGCAGAGAGTTCGCGTTCGATCTTCTGGCGGCGATCGGCGGGCGCCGCAATGACGAAATTTCTCCGCAGTACGGACCCGTATTGCTTGAAGTTATGGACGGGAATGATCGGACGGCCGAGAGTGCGATGGCCGCTCGTGACATCGTCCGGATGGAGCCCGCCGAACTCAAAGGGAACGACGCGGCCCCCGAGAATGGCGAGAATCCAGCGAACGGGACGGATGAAGCGGGGATTCCCTGGCGCAGGCCACCGCATCGTCTTTGGCCAGGCGATCTCGGAAAAAGCCCGCGGGAGAATTTCAGCGAGGACGTCGGGCGCGGGACGCCCGAGGACCGTCTGACGGGCAGCGATGAACTCTCCTTTCGACAGTTTGACGACGAAGAGATCTCTGAGGGCGACACCTCTGCTTGCGGCGAAGCCTTCGGCAGCGCGCGTGGGAGCGCCGTTGGCATCGTAGGCAGCCGATTTGGGTGGGCCGGTAAGTTCGCGGACGACGTCGGCCTGTTTGAGGCGGAGAGATGGAACGAAGACGGTGAGGCGGCGCGGGCCGCCGAAGACTTGGAGAACTGAGGTAGAGGAAAGGAGAGAGGATTCGATTAGATGTTTTTCAAGTGAAGCTTTCAATTGAGCGCAGGCGGGCGCGATCATCCAGGCGGGGATTTCCTCGCACCCGAGTTCGACGAGGAGTTCGGCGGCGGCAGAATTCCCACGGGCAGAAGAACGCTGCCTGTGGCTACCGGTGCGGCGCGGCGAGCCCTTGCGTTTCATGCAGGCACCTGGGAGTGGAGGCGATTTTGTTCAACGTAATCGGCGGCAACGCGGCACGCGAGTGCGCGGACGCGGGCGATCATGGTGGCTCGTTCGGTAACGGAGATTACGCCGCGTGAATCAAGAAGATTGAAAAGATGGGAGCACTTCAGGCACAGGTCGTAAGCGGCGAGAACGGGATATCGCGCGCGCTGAGCTTCGGGGGTTTCGTCGTAGCCGTCGAGGAGCGATTTTGCTTCCGACTCAGAAAGATCAAACATCTGACGAGTGCGGTGGGGGTCGGCGTAATCGAAGCTGTAGGCGGAAAACTGCTGCTCCTCGGGCCAACGGACGCGCCGGTAGAGAACATCGGAGGACCACTGCATATCGAATACATTGTCCACGCCCTGGAGAAAGGCGCCGATGCGTTCGAGGCCATAGGTTAGTTCGACGGATACAGGGTCGAGATCGAGGCCACCACATTGCTGGAAGTAAGTGAATTGAGTGATCTCGAGGCCGTCCAAAAGGACTTGCCAACCGATTCCCCAAGCACCGAGAGTCGGCGATTCCCAGTTGTCTTCCTCGAAGCGGACATCGTGCTCACGGAGGGGGATGCCGATGGCGGCAAGGCTGGCGAGGTAGAGTTCCTGCGCGTCGGCCGGCGAGGGTTTAAGAATTACTTGAAGTTGGAGATGCTTGTAGAGGCGATTGGGATTCTCGCCGTAACGGCCGTCAGCGGGGCGACGGCTGGGCTGAATGTAGGCCACGCGGTAAGCTTCAGGGCCCAGGACGCGGAGAAACGTTTCAGGGTGCATTGTGCCGGCGCCCACTTCGACGTCATAGGGTTGCTGGATGAGGCAGCCGCGGCGAGCCCAAAAGTCCTGGAGCACCAAGATGAGATCCTGGAGAGTATGGGGAGAGCGCTTCATCGCGTTTCCTCGTAAAGGCGTCGCGAGGCCAGGCGGCGCTCGATGTGGTGTTCAATCATGCTTAGAAAGTATGCCTCGAATTCGGGTGTGACGCGGGGCGAATTTGCATCCGCGGCAAGCTCTTGGAGGGGTGCCGTGAGCATGCGGCGAGCGGCGACCAGCGTTTCGGGTGAAAGAACATGCATGCCGGGACGGCGGCACTGGGCACAGTAGAAACCCGGCTGGGTGGGGAGCCAATAGAGAGGCTGCTGGGCGGTTGCGCGGCGGCAGCCGGAGCAGCGATCGAGATCGGGAAGCCATCCCGCGAGGCGAATGGTCCAAACGAGGAAATAGCCGAGGGCGAGGGCGGGTTGACGGGTTTGAAGGATTCCGCGAGTGACGTGAAGCAGGAGGCGGAAGGAGGCATCCTGAGGCTCGCGCTCAGGAAGCACTGCTTCCGAGATCTCCGCGACGAGGAACATCGCCATTGAGCAGCGATAATCATTGTGGACCTCGAGAAAAGACTCGAGGATTTCACACTGGCGAACGCGAACGAGGTCGCGAGTTTCCCGTTCGTAAAACCAGACGCGCAGATAGGTGAGAGGCTCGAGGGCGGCGCCAAACCGGCTCTTGGGACGTCGGGCGCCCTGGGCTACTCCGCGCAGGCGGCCGAAGCTGCGCGTAAGAAAAGACACGATGCGATCGGCATCGCCAAGGGGATAAGTTCGAAGAACGATTGCTTCCGAGTCGTGGAGCGGCATGGGGCGAAACTTGTTTGGTATCACAGGACGGGCGCGGGGGCAAACGGAGAGAAACGGGCGGGAATCAGGAATCATTTTGGCGAGTCCTAAGGAAAGACAAAGAAGGGAAAGATGAGGAAAAGAACGAGCGCCCTGCGCTCGAAGTTAACAATAACCGGAGGCCGCTGCCGGGTAGTGGGTCAGTTTGAAATTCTAGCCTCTTGATTTAGTATGCGCCCATGAAACGGGTGGTACTCAGTTTGCTGGTGCTGACGCTTGCCGGGTGTAATTCCCACAAAAACGATTGGGTTTTGCAGTCATACGACAAAGAAAAAGGCTACATCTTTGAGCACGATGGGGTGATGTACCAAACCCGATGTTACGCTACGGGTCGCCCAATGTTAGAGGCCAATAAACCAGATTTAGACCCTGGCGCTCTTCCGCCAAATATCGCGGTGTATCAAAACGAGTGCGAGGACGTTCTACCCTACCTGCATAAGCCCGTACCTTCTTTTACGCATCCCTACGGCTCAATATTGCTCTACACGGGAAAAGATAACTACCGCCTGGAGTTTGAGATCAAAGAGGCGAAATAGAACACGGAGTGAATCAAATGCCCGACCCAAACCCTACCGAATTTAGAGATGTCCTGGCCGCTTGGCTCGACGCCTTGAAAGCAATGGATACGAAATTGAACGCTTACTACTCCACCCTAGCTTCGCTGGAGAATTCCAAATTCTCCCCTGCTGCCCCATATTT
>DASPSB010000269.1:0-3356 GCA_035624135.1 Candidatus Acidiferrales bacterium
CAGCTTCCGCAAACTCGGCCGCGCCGAAATGTTCCAGCTTCTGCGCTGGCCGCCCATGGCTGTTGCCGACGTGGTATCGGAGTTCTTCGAAAGCGAACTCGTGCGCGCCGCGATTGCTGCCCGCGCAATCTTCGGCACAGCCACGGGCCCGTGGTCGGCCGGAACAGCGGCTACGCTGCTGCTGCGCGCCGCGGCCGACCCACATCCCGCCGGGCCATCCGCGGTGCCCAAGGGCGGAATGGGCGCACTATCCGCGGCTCTCGCTGCCGCCGCAAGCGAAGCCGGCGCGGAAATTCGCACCGGCACATCCGTCGCGCAGATTTTGGTTCGCGACGGCGCCGCAGTGGGCGTGGCGCTGGCCACAGGCGAGGAAATTGCCGCCAAGTCGGTCGTCTCGTCCGCCGATCCCAAGCGCACGTTTCTCGGGTTGGTGGATCCGGTGCACCTCGATCCGTTTTTCCTTACGCAGATTCGCAATTACCGTTCTCTCGGCAACGTGGCGAAAATCAATCTGGCGCTTGATTCTCTTCCCACTTTTCCCGCGATATCAAAACTGCAAGGGAATGGAGCCGGTCCCGGGAATTTTCTTGTGGGCCGGCTCCATATCGGCCACGAACTGGATTATCTGGAGCGCGCGTTCGACGCCTCGAAATACGGCCAGAGTTCCGAGCAGCCGGTGTTGGAAGTGGCCGTGCCGTCGCTGCTCGATCCCGCTCTCGCGCCCGCGGGCAAGCATGTGATGTCGATTTACGCGCAGTTCGCGCCCTACAAGCTTCGCGAGGGCGATTGGGGTTCGCGCCGCTTCGAACTGCTCCGCACCGTCGTCAAAACGCTGGCCGCGCACGCGCCGGGAATCGAAGACCGCATAGTGGCGGAGCAGGTGATTACTCCGGTCGATCTCGAACGCGACTACGGGCTCACCGGCGGCCACATCTTCCACGGCGAGCTGGCGCTCGACCAGATTTTCACCATGCGTCCGGTGCTCGATTCCGCGCGCTATCGCGCGCCTGTGCGCGGCCTGTATTTGTGCGGCAGCGGCACGCATCCGGGCACGGGGCTGACCGGCGCGAGCGGAGCCAACGCCGCCCGCGAGATTTTGAGGGATTGGAAGCGATGAGCGAGCCGGCCGAGGTGACAGCCGCGCAGGGCGCAAGTAAAATGAGGGTTCGCAGTCTTTGTCCTGCGCGCACCGAGGCCCTTCCCCTAAAGGAGACACGTCATGGCTACCGCTGAACTAATGGTCGAGCGCGGAGAGTTCCGCAACGAGCTGTTCACCGATTATTCCAAGCCGGCGAATCGCGCCGCAATGGAAGCGGCGCTCCTGAAGGTCCGGTCGCAGTTGGGCCGCGAGTATCCGCTCCTCATCGGCAGCGAACGAGTGACGACTGGGGGAAAAATCACTTCCACAAACCCGTCGCGTCCCTCCGAGGTCATCGGAATCTTTTCCGCCGCGGAAGCGGAGCACGTGAACAAGGCCGTGGACGCAGCGCACAAGGCGTTCGAATCCTGGCGACACGTTCCGGCAGCGGACCGCGCTGCGGTCCTCTTCCGCACGGCGGACCTGCTTCGCGAGCGCAAGCAGGAGATGAACGCGTGGATCTGTTACGAGGCGGGCAAAACGTGGCCCGAAGCCGACGCGGACACGGCGGAGACCATCGATTTCTGCGAGTTCTACGGCCGGGAAATGCTGCGCCTGGCCGGGCCGCAGCCGCTTACGCCCATGAAGGGCGAAAAGAATTTTCTGCTCTACATTCCGCTCGGAGTGGGCGCGATTGTTCCGCCGTGGAATTTTCCGTGCGCCATCATGGCCGGGCTTGTCATGGCATCGGTCGTTACCGGCAACACGGTGGTGCTGAAGCCTTCCAGCGATACGCCCACCGTGGCGCATAAATTCCTCGAGCTGCTGTTTGAGGCCGGAGCGCCCGCAGGCGTGGTGAATTGCCTGGTGGGGCGCGGCGGCGTGGTGGGCGATTCGCTCGTGGCGCATCCCAAGACGCGCTTTATCGGTTTCACCGGGTCCAAGGAAGTCGGGCTGCACATCCAGGAAGTGGCTTCGAAAACGCAGCCGGGCCAGGTGTGGATCAAGCGCACCGTGCTCGAAATGGGCGGCAAAGACGCCATCGTGGTGGACGACGAGGCCGATATCGATGCCGCGGTGGATGGCGTCGCCGCCAGCGCATTCGGGTATCAGGGCCAGAAGTGTTCGGCGTGCTCGCGCGCCATCGTGGCGGAGAAAGTCTACGACGCGTTTCTCGCCAGGCTGGTCGACCGGACCAGGAAAATCAAAGTGGGCGCGGCCGATGATCCGGCGAATTACATGGGTCCGGTGATCAACCAGGGCGCGAAGAAAACGATTTTGGAGTACATCGAAGTGGGCAAGAAGGAAGGCCGAGTGGTGACCGGCGGCGGCGCCGCGAGCGGCGAAGGATTTTTCATCGAGCCGACGATCATCGCCGACGTCGCTCCCCGAGCGCGGATCGCGCAGGAAGAGATTTTCGGGCCCGTGCTCGCGGTGATCAAAGCGAAAGACTTTAACCATGCGCTGGAAATCGCGAACGACAGCGAGTTTGGGCTGACCGGCGCGGTATACAGCCGCAACCAGGAAAAGCTGCGGCGCGCGGCAGACAGCTTCCACGTCGGCAACCTCTACTTCAACCGCAAGTGCACGGGAGCAATGGTGGGCGCGCACCCGTTCGGCGGTTTCAACATGTCGGGAACGGACTCGAAAACGGGAGGAAAGGATTATCTCCTGCTGTTTTTGCAGGCCAAGACGATTGCCGAGAAATTGTGACTGGGCGCGCGCGACCCGTTACTCGCCCTCCTGCTCGTAGCCGGGACGGCGCATCAAGCGGTACGCGGGATAGCTGAGGACGAGCAAGCCCAGCGCGAGGATGCTGGAGTGATGCGGGGTTTCGGTGTTCTTCAAGTCGGCGACGATGCCGCCCACCAGAAAGGCCAGCGCGCCCACGAGCGCAAATCCGGTAGTGAACGGATATCCCCAGGCGCGGTACGGACGCGGCGCATCCGGTTGCTTCCGGCGGAGCACGAAGAGCGACAGGAACGACATGGCGTAGTTGGCAACGAAGAAGTAGGCCAGCATTTCGATCAGCGCGTTGAGTTCCTTCATCATGATGAAGGCGACTGCCACGGCCGTGCTCACGATGAGCGCCTGCACGGGCGTTCCGCCCGCATTCACGGCCGCGGCGCGGCGGCTCACCAGCCCGTCGCGGCTCATGGCAAAGAGAACGCGCGTGGCCATCAGCGTATTGCTGTTCACCGAACTGAGCAGCGAGACGATGATCATGGCCAGCAGCGCGAAGTCGCCGCGCGGTCCGAAGAACAGGCGCGCAATCTTT
>DASPSB010000310.1:0-4461 GCA_035624135.1 Candidatus Acidiferrales bacterium
AGAAGGGCATCATTGAAGTGGCGCCTCTGGCGTTCATGCGCGGCCGCACGCTCAACGATTCGTTCGTGATTCTGGACGAGGCGCAGAACACCACGAGCGAGCAGATGAAGATGTTCCTCACCCGCCTGGGTTTTAACTCCAGGGCGGTGATCACCGGCGACATTACGCAGATCGATCTGCCCGCGGAGCGCCGCTCCGGCCTGGTGGAAGCCATGGACGTGTGCGGAAAGATTCCCGAGATCGCGTTCGTGCACTTCAACGAGCGGGACGTGGTCCGGCACAATCTGGTGCAGCAAATTATCAAAGCGTACGAAACCTTCGAGGGTGCCTCGGGTTCTTCGGGCCGCTCGCCGGGCCCCGCAGTGCCTCGCGAAAATGACCGCAGACCGCCCACGAAGTAGGTTGTCCAAAGTACGCGGCGAGCGGGTGTTGGTAAATTGCCAGCGTGCCGTTGCCGTGCGCGCAGGGCCGCTCTGTGCTTTCCTTGCGAAGGCCTGTGATATGGTGCTGCCGCGGACAGCGGGCGTGGCTGTGTGCCTGGTGACCGACGCGGAAATCGCCCGGCTGAATCACACATACCGTGGCAAAACGGGTCCGACGGACGTGCTGTCGTTCCCCACGGACGGCTCGCGGGTAACGATGGCTGCGCACTTGGATACGGTGCCGCCGCAGAGGGCCGGTTCGGGATTCCACCTGGGCGATATCGCCATCTCTCCGGCCGCTGCTCGGCGCAACGCGCGTTCGTTCGGCCGCGATGTGCACCAGGAATTGCGCGTGCTGATCTTGCATGGTGTCTTGCACCTGGCGGGCTATGATCACGAGACCGACCATGGGCAGATGGAACGCTTCGAGCGGCGTCTCCGCCGCCGTCTTCGGATTGCCTGAATTATGAACATGGGATTCATCGTTCCCGGCGTGCTGGTGCTCGGCGCGGTCCTTACCGTGGTTTCTTACGTCGACCGCGTGTACCTGCAATTGAGCCGCGTGACCACGGGCATCATTCGTGACAACCTGGACATTTTCGAAGCGGAAATCGAGCCGCGGCTGAAGATGGAACGCCAGGCGGCCGCGCTGACCTTCCGTCTGCTTTCCCACATTTTGCTGGTGGTCGTCACCGCGCTCACCATCCTGGCGGCGGCCCGGACTGCAGGCTCCATCCTGGAGACGGCGCTGCAGGAAATGGTGTTGCCGGTTTGCGAAGTATTTTTCTTCATGCACCTTATCCCGTACATGCTGCTCACGCGCAGCACGGGTCGGTGGGTGATCCCCCTGGTTCCGCTATTGCGGATGCTCTCCTTTGTCGTCTGGCCAGTCCGCACCTTGCTCGAGGCCGGAGTCTCCGTGGCCCACCTGCACGACGAAAAGCCCACTGCCGCGGAAGCGGCGCAAGAGAGCATCGAGGCGCTGGTGGAGGCGGGAGAAAGCCAGGGCATCCTCGAGCCGCATGACGCGGAACTCATTGAGCAGGTGGTGGAATTCGGCGACAAGCGCGTGCGCGAGGTGATGACGCCGCGGCCGGACATCATCGCCATTCCCGCGTCCGCCACGCTCGTTCAGTTGCGGCAGGTGCTGGTGGATTCGAAGTACTCGCGCGTGCCCGTGCACGAGAATTCGCTGGATGAAATCATCGGCATTGCCAATGTGCATGACCTGCTGGGGATTCCGGAGAGCGAACTGGCCACGCGGCATGCCCGCGAGCTTGCGCGGCCGGTGATCTTCGTTCCCGAATCGAAGCACGGCTCTGAGCTGTTGCGCGAATTGCAGCAGAAGAAACAGCAAATGGCGATCGCCGTCGATGAATATGGCAACGTCGCGGGCTTGGTGACCGCGGAGGACCTGGTTGAGGAAATCGTCGGCGAAATTGAAGATGAGAATCGCAAGGCGATTCCCGAGGTGATTCGCGAAGCGGACGGCAGCCTGGTTGTGCGCGGTAGCCTTTCCGTGGAACGCTTGGAGGAGTTGCTGGGCACGGCCATCGAGCGCGAGCCGGGCGCAAGCGCGACAACCGCCGCCGGCCTGCTCAACGAACTGGCGGGACATGTGCCCCTCTCGGGCGAAACCATCGCCACCCCACAGGCGCGCTTTGAAGTGATCGAGGCAAACCAGCGAAAAGTGCTGCGCCTGCGCGCCCTGCCTGCGCACGCGGAAGAACAGAAAACCTCCGAGGCACGGAGGGAAACCCCGCCGGCGGCGCAGTCGCGTCCCAAGCAGGTCGCAGAGCCGAAAGCAGCGCGTGCCTCGCGCTCGGCGAAATAACTGTGCCCGGTTCTCGATTTCTACTGTTGTTATTGCCGTTTCGCAACCAGTGTGCCGTTTGGCTCTTGCGGGAGGATGTCAGTCCAGGCGGCGGTCTCGTCCCTCCGGAACTCGACGCTGAATCTTGAAATTTCCATTATCAGGTGTTTGCGAATCATGTTTACGCCTGTTTGGGAGATTTCGTGCGATCTGGAGTAAACGCTAGCCGCAAGACCCAGTCATATGCTGATGTGTCGCCGCGCGGAATGGGCACTCGCCTGGGAAGCCGTCGCGCTATTATCGGTCATGTCATGGAATTCAAATCAGGATTCGTGGCCATTCTCGGTCCGCCGAACGCCGGGAAATCGACCCTGCTGAATTCGCTGGTCGGCGAGAAGGTGGCCATTGTCTCCTCGCACCCTCAGACAACGCGCAACCGCATCCTCGGAATCGTGAACCGTCCCGGAGCCCAAATCGTTATCAGCGACATGCCCGGTCTGCACAAACCCGATTCGTTGCTGGGTCGGCAAATGCTCGAGGAAATCGAGCAAGCCCTCGACGGTATCCAGATACTGCTCGTGATTGTTGACGCCACGCGGAAGTTCTCCACGGACGATCAGCGAGCCCTCGACCGCGCCGCGCAGTTTCGTGACCCGCGCATTCTTCTGCTCAACAAAATCGACCGGCTGCGGAAAGATGCGCTACTCCCTCTCATCGATGCCTACAGCAAACGTCTTGAGTTTGCCGAGATCATTCCGATTTCCGCGTTGACCGGAGACGGGATCCAGTTGCTGCTTCGGACCCTGGAAAAATACTTGCCGGAAGGCCCGCCCTACTACCCCGAGCATCAGTACACCGACCAGCCGGAGCGGTTCCTGGCCGCAGAGATCATCCGGGAAAAGGTTCTCGCGCACACGCGTCAGGAATTGCCGCACGCCGTTGCCGTCCTGCTGGACAAATTCGAAGAGAGTGAGCCGCTCACGCACATCCACGCCACCATTTATGTGGACAGGGAAGGGCAGAAGGGGATCCTGATCGGCCGATCCGGAACCATGCTGAAAACCATCGGCACGGAGGCGCGCACGGAACTCGAACGGTTGCTCGGCCGGAAAATCTTCCTTGAACTCTTCGTGAAAGTGCGTCCCGACTGGCGCGACCAAGAAGCCATCGTGCGCCAGCTCGATTGGCACCGCCATATGAATGCGATGTCCGCCGACGAGGAGGACGAGGAGCCGTAGGGGCACGGCATACCGTGCCCCTACGAGGGCCACGGGAACGCCATCCTCGTTCGTCTCTTATCGAAGCGGGAGGAATTCGCCGTATCATTTCGCGAACCGTTGGTCGGAGTCGATCTCCCCTGGAGGATCGCTCTGAACATGAACCCATAGCATGATGGAGATGAGCCCGTGGACACTCCATTGCTGTCTTCACGATCAACAGGAAAATCCCGAATGACGGTGCTGATCCTCTGGCTGGCGGCGTGTGTCCTTTCTTCTGCGGCAGCCCGGCAGACGCCCCGGCTCGCCCAATCTTCCGAGGAGGTTCAGCGCCTTATGTCGGAATGCGAGCAGCAAAAATATTCTAGTTGCAACAATCTGGGCCGCATGATTGCGGAAGGCCGTGGCACGGCCAAGGACGAAGCTCGTGCCGTGACCCTCTTCCAGAAAGCCTGCGACGCGGCGATGCGACCGCCTGCTACAACCTAGGCCAAGCGTATAGGAACGGCACCGGAGTGGCAAAGGATGAGGCACGTGCAGTGGGGCTCTACAAGCGGGCCTGCGACGGCGGCGACGCCACTGCTTGCAACAACCTAGGCGGGATGTATGACAGGGGCCTCGGCGTGGCTAACGGCGAAGCTCGCGCTGCGGCTTTTTATCAGAAGGCGTGCGACTTGGGCGAGGCAACCGCCTGCAGCAATGTGGGCGAAATGTATGACAAGGGCCGCGGCGTGGCGAAGGACGAAGCGCGCGCGGTGGAACTGTATCGGGAAGCATGCGATAGGGGCAGTGCCGTGGGCTGTTACAATCTCGGAGTTATCTACGGAAATGGCCGCGGGGTGGCGAAGGATGATGCTCGTGCGGCCGCACTCTTCCAGCGGTCGTGCGACGGCGGCGATGCCGAAGCATGCGGCAAGCTGAAGAAAGTAGCAAAATAGCTCCTGGCTTTGCGCGGTCAATTTTCCTCTGGCGAAATTCCGAGGGACTTCATCTTCCGGTAGAGGTGGCT
>DASPSB010000314.1:0-5471 GCA_035624135.1 Candidatus Acidiferrales bacterium
GGCGTCGATCTCGTTGTCCCACCAGGTGTACCCGTAGTAGGGCGTCACCATGTTCGTGCCCGGGTGGATGTGGCACACCATGCACTGGCTGGAGGGGATGGCGCGCGTGAATGCGTGCTTGATCCCGTGGCCGCGCTCGTCTTTTGGAATTGTCGGGTCATCCGTGGCAGTCAGGCCCCTATTCCCGAACTTTGAATAGAAACCCGAGTGCGCCGGATCCCGGTCGTTCGCATACACCACATGGCATCCGGTGCAGCCGCTGCCCCGGAAATCGCCGGGATGATCATTGGTCCCGGGCAGTGCAAGCACCGGGTCCACCAGCCGCGTTTTCTGCAGCCCGAGAAATACCGGATCGGTCCGCAGCATCGTTCCCAGTCCGCGGAAGCTCAGCTTCACGTCGGGTTTTCCCGGATCCTCGTCTATATTCGGATTCCCCGTCTCCCCCTTCTTTTCTCCCCCGCGCTCGAACACGCGAAGAATGTTTCCAGGCTGCGAGATTTCCCACCGCTCGAGTGGAATCAGCTCCGGCAGGATGCCCTTCTCACGGGTTTGCTCGGGCGTCGGCGGAGGCAGCGTCTTCATGCCGCGCGCTGTGCCGTCCATCGTATAGCTTTCGCCAAAGTAGGCGTTCTTGATGGGAAAGCCGCCATTGTTGTACAGCGCGGCGCCCCACAGAAACCCCACATGCGTCATCAGACTGGTGGAAACTGCACGCACCTCCGAGGCGTGGCATCCCGGCTGCCCACACGTTTGTTCCGCCACGCGCAGGTCGCCCGGATTGATGAACTTGATGTACTCCGCATTTTCCTTCAGCCATAGCGTGTATGACACGTACTGGAAGTTCCCACGATTGCGCAGTTCATCGTACTTCGGTTGGAGATGCGGCTTGCGCTCCGCGTCTTGATAGGCCTCCGACTTGCGATCCGTCCCCGCGGTCACGCTTACGCTTGCGTCTCCCCCGTGGCAGTCGGTGCACCCGATCGGCATCAGTCCCCTCGGATGCATCGTCGGCGCGTCTTCCGACGTGTGGCAGGATTTACATCCGGCGCTCTTCCGTTCCGCTTCGGCTGGCGACTGCCCGTAGGTCATCTCTTGCGGCCGGGAAGGCTGCGCAGCAGGTTGCCGGTTGCCACCCGCCCAGGCGGCCAGCACAAACCCTAGAGACCCGGCGGCCGCGAGCAGCACGCTGGCAGGCGCCCGGCGCGCGCGTGCGCGGCTCATCCGTCCGCCGAAGAGTGTCCGCAGATCCCTCATTAGAAGACGAAATTGATTTTCGTAAACACCGACCATAGCTGCCGGGCCTGATAAATGTCCCGGAAGCCCGCTCCCGGCGACAGTCCCGCCGCCCCGAATGTCAGCACGATATTCTCGCTCAACGGGGGACGATAGCGGAGTCCCCCGCCGTAGTCCAGCCCGATGTCGTGCCGGATATTGTGCTCGAAGAGAATCAGTTCCAGCGGTTCGGTGCGGTCGAACCGCAGGTAGTTGAGGTTCAGAAACGCGCGCAGTTTCGGCGTAACCTCAAAATCGGCCCCGGTGTTGACGATGTAGATCCCCGGATTCACGAAATTGGCTTGTCCCTCGTCCTTATTCGATCGCATGTCGGGCAGCAGGCTGTCGCCCGGATTCAGCGAAACGCCCGAGCCCGTCAGCCGGATTGACTCGCGCTGGAAAAAGCTGAAGATTCCTCCCGCGAAATTCATGTCGTCCAGGATGGAATCGAACCCATGCGCCCGCCCGTCGCGCGGATTGGCGTCCCCGCTCGCGAACAGACCGGAAACCCGGAATCGTATCCAATCATAGTCCCTGGAAAGCTCCACGGCGCCGAACTCCGCCGCGATCGTCACGGGGCGGCCGGCGATCGGGTTCAGGCTGTCGCTGCCTACGGCCTCATAAAAGGCGTGCGTGATGTTGGTCCGCCCGAAGTGCCCGTTCCCTAGCCATCCGAAATAGCCCACCCGGATGCCGTGCGTAAATATGTTCGGCCCGCTTCCCTGGCCGATCACTTTTCCGATGGGCGCCGGACGCACCAGGAATCCGTTGTCGTCGTAATGCAGGCCGCCGTCGTCCTTGTTCCAGGCAATCAGGAATTCCGCGGTGTAGCCCTTCTTCAGGAAATCCGAGCGGTAGACGTTCGCAATCAGCACCTGCTGGTCGCGGCGGTTGAACGTGTTCAGCTCGCTGTTCGTGTTCTTCTCCAGCATGTTGAAATACACGGCGTTGTATTCCCATTTGTTCGAGTTCGCGTTGCCGAAGATCCGCAAGCCCGGCTGCTCGTCCACAAACAGGAATCCCCGGAAGTCGCTGGAGAATTGCTGGATGCCCGCGCGCACCGAAATGAAGTCGTAGTTGGGGCTGAGGTCCGCGATCTTGTACTCGACAAATGCCTCCTGCAGGCCGACGTGCGTATCGAACCGCGTCGTGCCGTCCTTCACGTTCGGGCCCACGATCCCCAGTTCCTGTACGTCCAGATAATTCAGGCTGGCCTCGGGCGTCACCCGGATCCGCCAATCCACCGGCTTGAACGAGGTATCCCCGTGGAACAGGTCGAAGCTCACGCGGAACGTCTGGTCCAGGAAGGCCTGATCCCCGTTTCCGAAAAATGTCGCGCTCCCAGGATTCGCCGCGCTCACGTTGCTCGGCACCGGCACATTGCGGCCGTCCACAAACGTGTTGCTCGCCAGCGTCAGGTTGAGGAATGTCTGCCGGCCCAGCACCTCGGGCCAGATCGGGTAGTCGCCCTTCAATATGTTGCGGTTGAATGGGTCGTAGAGATGCCCCGCCACGTAGGGAAATTCGCCCTGCACCGAGTACCGCCGGTAGTCCGGCATCACCGCATGCCACCGGTCCGGCAGCTCTTCGAACACATCCGCGCTCGGCATCAATACCTCGGGCGGAGGATTCAGCACGTAATCCGGATTCGTGTCCGGCCGGCGTCTCCACTCGTAGTAGCTTGCCGTCACCGTCGGAGCGAGCGGCGGAAGTGCGGGGCCCAGCTCGGGGTGTTCCGGCACCCGCGCGAGTGGCACCGCAGGCGCCGCGGGTACCAGCGCTATTTCCAGGATTACCAGTTCTCCCGCGCTGACCGCTAGGTTGGGCCGGGTAAACGACTCGAACCCGTCGGCCTCAATCTTCAGTTCGTACTCTCCCGGCGCGAGCCCCAGCGTCCGGAACACGCCTTCGCCGTTGGCCCGGCTTGCGTGGATCGCACCAGTCGCCAGGTTTCGGAGCGAGACGAGCGCTCCCGCAATCACCCGCCGCTTCGTCGTATCGCCCGCTTCGCGCACCAATCCTTCCACTGCTCCGACTTCGCCCCGGCTCTGGCGCGGAATCCTTTGTGGGCCCGCTTTCTCCTGCTCGACGGTTTGCACACTGGCGGGCGCTGAGGCAGGAGCTGCGGATGGCGTCTTGCCATCCTGGGCAGAAACCGGAGGAACGAAGAGCAGGCTGGCGGCCGCGAACAGCAGCCATCCCTGACGCCAGGTGGCGACAGTCCAGCGCCGCTCCGGGCTTGTGCCGGATCTCGTTCGCCCGTCTTGCGAACGCATTTTACTCATGGACGCCGGAAGGCGACCCTAAGTTGCCCTAAGATATCCCCCGTTGCAACGGTTTTCCCGGCCCCCGTTTCCCTGGTCCTTACGGGCCGTCATGGAAACAGGGTGATGAGGGGGGTTGAGCGCCGCTCGCCTCTGTGATACTACCTCACCGAACAGGAATGGCTCCGGCCTCTGCCAAACGCCGCCCAGACTTGCGCGCCCCATCGCGCTCCTCGGGCGTTCCACGCTCCGTCGCCATCGTCTTTTCTCTTTTTCTGCTCGGTATCGCTGGCGCGCTGACTCTGGCAAGTTGCGGAGGGGCTGGGCCCTCGAATGCGCCGCCTGCCGCCGGTGCGACTGGGTTCCCCGAGCCTCCGCCTCCGCCGGATGCCACCCTGACCATGGCCGATGTAAACAACATCGTCATGGCCGCCGCGCAGTCCGTCAACGATCCCACCCTGATCATTGCGGTCTCCGACCGCGTGGGCAATATCTTGGCTCTCTATCGCAATCCTTCCGCTCCCGCCATGGCTGTTGGAAATTACGGAAACATGATCAACGCCAACGACCTCGCTGCGGGGCTGGCCCATACAGCCGCCTTTTTCAGCAACGACCAGGCGCCCCTTTCCTCGCGCACCGTCCGCTTCATCAGCGGGATTCACTTCCCTCCCGGCGTGGCGAATCAGCCCAACGCTGACCTCTATGGGATCGAGAACACGAATCGTGGCTGCACTTTGGTTCCTCCCGCAAACTTCCTTCCCAACCAGGCGCTCCCGCCTTCCACCGCGCTTGGCGGCGGGCCCGGCCCGGGCATCGTCACCGGCAAAGCGGACACCATGGACAGCCAGCCGTTTGCCGTCAATCCCGGCGGCGTTCCGATTTTCAAGCAGGACCCCGCGGGAAACATCAATGCCGTGGGCGGCGTGGGAGTGGTGAACGCATCCCTCGCCTCCAACCCGGCCAATCCAAACAATATGGACGAGTCGGAATACGTGGCCTTCGCCGGCGCGTTTTCTTCCGGTTTCGGTGTCGGCACGCTTCCCGCGCCCGGCGTGGTCATCGTCGGAGGAATCGCGCTCCCCTTCGTCAACAACACTACGAATCCCACGACGTTCGGCGCGGGCACATTTAACGCCGCCAATTATGTGGCCGTGCCGCTAGGCCCGAGCCCGCAGCCCAGCCCCCTTGTCCAGCAGGCCGCGGGCAATTACGTTCCCGAGGGCGACCTCATCGCCCCCGCAGCCGGCCCCATCGGCGGACTTACCGTCGCGCAAGTGACGGAAATTCTGGACGCCGCCGAATCCGCCTCGGAACAGACGCGCGGCGTGATCCGCTTGCCGCTCGGTTCGCGCGCGCACATGGTGATTGCTGTAGCCGATCTCGACGGCACGCTCATCGGCCTGCGTCGCATGCGCGATGCCACGATTTTCAGCGTGGACGTGGCATCTTCGAAGGCCCGCAACATGATCTATTTCAATTCGTCCATGCGCGTCCAAGCCGACCTGAGTCCGCTTCCCATCGGCACCGCCGTCACCAACCGCACCATCAGTTTCGGCGCCATGCCGCTCTATCCTCCCGGCATCAACGGCACATCGCCCGGCCCGTTCTTCAACCTGTTCCTGCAAGACACGGCGAATCCCTGCACCCAGGGCTCCCAGCCGGCCAACGCCAATCAGAGCGGCATCGTCTTCTTCCCGGGAAGCGTTGGGCTTTACGTCAACGGCACCCTGGTAGGCGGCTTGGGGATCAGCGGCGATGGCGTGGATCAGGACGACTTCGTGACCAACTGTGGCGCTTCCGGGTTCCTCAATTTCGTCCCCACGTGCTCCGGTCCCAACTGCTTTCTGCCTGCTCCTGACATTCGCGCCGATCAGCAGATTGTCAACGGCGTGCGCCTGCCCTTCTCCAAATTCCCGCGTAATCCCACCGATTGAC
>DASPSB010000315.1:0-12428 GCA_035624135.1 Candidatus Acidiferrales bacterium
CACCTTCGAAATCAAAAACCTGCCTCCCGGCGACTACACCATCGCCGCCTGGCAGGAAAAATACGGCTCCACGGAGCAGAAGATCACGGTCGGCCCGAAAGAATCTAAGAAGGTTGACTTCGTCTTCAAGGCGAGCTAGTAGCAAGGGCTTTCGGCCTGTGCTCCCTGATTCCCAGGGGCGCGCCCCGGAGGCAAATGGCGGGGCGTGCCCCATGTTCTCAGAAACATGTGCTGAGGTCGGAAGCAACAAGCATTGTCCATGACTGCTGCATACAGCCCGGCCGTCCACCGTTATGCGCTTTTCACCGCCGCGTGCACCGTCTTTCTTCTGGTGGCCGGCGCGCTGGTGACCTCCAACGATGCGGGCCTCGCCGTGCCGGATTGGCCCACCTCCTACGGTTCTTTCTTTCCGCCCATGGTCGGCGGAATTTTCTACGAGCACGGCCACCGCATGGTGGCCACGTTTGTGGGTCTGGTCACCATCGGCCTCGCCGTCCTTCTTTGGCGAAAGGAATCCCGCCCCTGGATGCGCACGCTCGGCTGGCTCGGCTTGGGCGCGGTGATTCTGCAGGGCTTTTTCGGCGGCCTCACCGTTATACTTCGCCTTCCCCCGGCCGTCTCCATTATTCACGCCTCGCTCGCCCAGGCGTTCTTCTGCAGCACGGTTTCCATCGCAGTCTTCACCAGCCGCTGGTGGTTTGCCGAATCCGTCGTCGTAGACGATTCCGGGTCTCCGCGCCTTTTGCCGCTGGCGCACGGGCTGCTCGGCGTCACGTTTCTCCAACTCGTCCTCGGCGCGGCCTTCCGCCACAACGCTTTCGGCATCTGGCCGCATCTGGGCGGGGCCGCGGCTGTTCTGGCGCTCGTCATTATCGTTTCACGAGCGACGCGCAGGCGCTTCGCAGCCGTTCGCCCGCTTCGTGCCGTCGCCAAATGGCTCAATGCCGTGGTCGGGGTGCAAATCCTTCTCGGCGGCGCGGCCTGGTGGTCCCGCATCGCAACCCGCGAGGCGCCGCAGCCCCAGCCCATTGCCATCTGGCTCACGGTAGCCCACACGGTTTTGGGCGCGATTGTCTTGGCTAGTACGGTGGTGTTCGTGTTAGTCTCCCACCGCCTGCTCTCCGCTTCAGAGCCGGCGCTGGCGGCCAACACGCAGCCGGTTTCTTCGTAGGGCCTGTCCACGGCAGGCAGGGAGGGCCTGCCGCAAATGAGGCAGCACCCGGCGTGGGTTTGTGTGCCCCCACGGATGCCAGGGCAGGGAAGTCCCAGTTGTAAGGACTATCGCTCGCAGAACATGGGAACTGTTCGCGCCATTCCGACTCCTGCCTGGGCCCGCACCGCCGCGTTCTGGGCGCTTGCCAAGCCCGACGTGACACTCCTCGTCGTCCTCACCACCGCTCTCGGTTACTGCGCGGGCGCTCGCGGCCCGCTCGACTGGCTCGCACTCACAAAGGTAGTTTTCGGCACCCTGCTTCTCAGCGCCGGCACCGCCGCGCTCAATCAGTACGTCGAGCGCGCGCTCGACGGCCAGATGCGCCGCACCGCCTCGCGTCCTCTGCCCTCCGGCATTCTTGCCCCGAGGGAAGCGCTCTCGTTTTCCTCAGCTCTCGTGGTGTGCGGCCTCACATATCTCTTCTTCCTGGTGAATCCGTTCTCCGCGCTCCTCGGAGCGTGCTCGGCCATTACCTACCTTGCGCTCTATACGCCGCTCAAAACGCGCACGCCCTGGTGCACCTTTGTGGGAGCATTTCCCGGAGCCGTTCCTCCGCTCATTGGCTGGGCTGCCGCGCGAAACTCCCTCGGCGCGCCCGCTTGGATGCTGTTCGCCATACTTTTCGTCTGGCAATTCCCGCATTTCCTCTCGATTGCCTGGGTGTACCGCGAGGACTATGCACGCGCCGGCATCCGCATGCTTCCCGTCGTGGACCCCTCCGGCCGCTCGACCTTCCGCCAGATCGTCGGCTATTCCGTAGTGCTCGTACTGGCAAGTCTCATGCCTGCGATTTCCGGATTGGCCGGCATCCTCTATCTCTTCGGCGCCCTTCTGCTCGGCCTCGCTCTGCTCCAAGTGAGTCTCTGGACCGCCCGCGAGCAGACGAATCGCAGCGCGATGTGGCTGATGCACTCGACCGTCGTCCACATTCCGCTGCTGATGGCTCTGCTCGTTCTCGACAAAGTGCCGCGCTAGGACCCCGCTGGAGGACCCGACCTGCTGATGAGTCGAAAATCAAACGACCTGGAGATGGCCGCCGCCTGCCTCTTTTTCCTCCTTCTCTCCCTTGCCGGACTCGCTGCAGTTTTCTCTACTGGTGAACTCACCGGCGCGGACGGCCTCTTAATGCTCATGGTGTGCGGTGGCATGGCAGTGCTCTTTGCCTGGCTGGCGTTTTCAGCGTTTCACGATGCCGGCCTCATCGGTGCACGCAAGTCCGACGATCCCACTCCCAATCCGGATGCGAAGTAACCCCTCCGCCCGCCCTTTGAACCGCTTCGGACAATCATGATTTCCCAGGCCACACTCAACGCCGCGCTCAACGCCGCCAGTGGCGTCGCCCTTCTCGCCGGTTACATCTTCATTCGCCGTGGCAATGTTCCCGCCCACCGCGCATCCATGCTCACCGCTACTGCCGCTTCGGTCATCTTCCTGGCCTCGTACGTTATTTACCATCTTCGCGTAGGCTCCGTGCATTTCCAGGGCGCTGGTTGGACCCGCCCCGCCTATTTCTTGCTTCTCATTTCGCACACCTCGCTTGCCGTGGTAAACGTCGGCTTCGTTGCCGTCACTCTCACGCGCGCCCTGCGCGAGAACTTTCCCGGGCACCGCCGCATCGCTCCTTATACCTGGTGGCTCTGGGTGTATGTTTCTGTGACCGGTGTGCTCGTCTACTTCATGCTCTATCATTGGTTCGCCCGGTAGCACAGGCTCTTAGCCTGTGGCCTCCGTGCTGGCTGCACAGTAAAAATGACTCACGACTCTTCATCCGCCTCGGAAACAACGCCTGTCTCCGGCTCCGCTCCGGTTCTCGCGTCCCCTCCCAAGAGAGGCATGTCCCGCAAAGCCACTCTCGCTGTCCTTCTGCTTGCCTGCCTTTTCGTTCTTATGCCGTTCCTCTTCTGGCGCGCGAGCTGGTTTGGCGCGCCCATGACGCCCGATGACATCACGGCTGCGCTCTCTCCCGGCGCCGAGTCGCGCAAGACCCAGCACGCTCTCGCGCAGCTTTCCGCGCTCATCGACCGGCATGACCCTTCTGCGCCTCGGTGGTATCCCGCGCTCATCTCCCAATCGCATCATGCCGATCCGCAGATCCGCCTGACGGCCGCTTGGGTAATGGGCCGCGACAATTCCGTTCCCGAATTTCATCAGGCGCTGCTGCCGATGCTCGCCGATCCCGACCCCATGGTGCGTTCGAACGCCGCGCTCTCGCTCGTCCGGTTTGCGGACGCCTCTGGTCGCCCGCAGCTTCTCGCCATGCTCCAACCGTACACGGTCGTCGCCCCCGAAGACTCTGGATCCGGTGCGCTCCGCCAGCGCCTAAGAGAGGGTGACGCTGTTCGCCCGGGGACTCTGGTGGCTCGTATTGACTCTGCACATGGCACGATAGAGGTTCGGAGCCCCGTCCCTGGCGTCCTCGCTCACTGGCGTGAGCCCAACGGCACGGCTACAGCACCCCGTCAATCGCTGTGCGTCCTTGCTCCTGATCCGCAATCGGCGTGGGAGGCCCTTCGTGCGCTCTATCTAGTCGGCCAGCCGGAAGACGCCCCTGTCATCGAAACCTTTCTCCGCACCGCCACCGACGCTCCTCCCAATCTCCTCGAGCAGGCGCACCTCACTCTCTCCGCCATCCGCGGCAGGGAGAAATCCCCGTAGGGGAACGACACAGTCGTGCCCTTTCTGGCACAATCGTCGGCATGTCGTCCAGGCGTCTTTCTTTTGGGCTTTGCTGTCTTCTGTCGCTTTTACTCTTTTTTGCCCCGTCTTGCATCGCCGACACCCTTACCATTCAAATCATCGCTTTCAATGATTTCCACGGATATCTCCAATCTCCCGGCAAATTCCGCGCAGATTCCCAGTCTCCCGAAGTCCCCGTTGGCGGCGCCGACATGCTCGCCGGCTACGTGCTCGATCTCAGAGAGCAGAACCGTCACGCCGTTGTCGTCGCCGCCGGAGACCTCATCGGCGCCAGCCCTCTCGTTTCCGCTCTCTTCCACGACGAGCCCACTATTGAAATCCTGAATCGTCTCGGCCTCGAATTCAGCTCCGTCGGCAACCATGAATTCGACAAAGGCCGACAGGAACTCCAGCGCATCCAATCCGGCGGCTGTTCAACGAAGGACGCAAACACGTGTAAAGGCGCTCAAATCGCTACTCCCGTTCCTTTTGAGGGGGCGAGCTTCCAATACCTTGCCGCAAACGTCCTCGACCAGGCCACCGGCCAGCCCATCTTCCCGGCCTACGCCACGAAGACCTTAGGCGGTGTTTCCATCGCCTTCATCGGCCTGACGCTCAAGGCCACTCCCACCATGGTCACGCCCTCCGGCGTGGCCGGCCTGCGCTTCGCCGACGAAGCGCCCACGATCAACTCCCTGGTTCACGAGTTGGAAGCGAAGGGAATTCACACCTTTGTCGTTCTAATCCACCAGGGCGGGCAACAGACGGGAAAGACTCCGGTAAACATCAACGCCTGCGCGGGCGATCTCGATGGCTCACCCGTCCGGGCTATCGTCAGTCAGCTCGATGACGCCGTAGATCTCGTCATCTCCGGGCACACGCATCAGGCCTACATCTGCCGCATCCCGAATCGCTCTGGTCGCCCGATTCCCGTCACCAGCGCCTCATCCTACGGCCGTCTGGTCACCGACATCGACATAACCCTCGACACCGACACAAAGAAAGCCGTTGCCGTCAGCGCGCGAAACATCCTCGTGGATCGCACCAACGCGTCCATCTCGCCTCACGCCACCATCAAAGGCATGGTCGATCGTTACGCCGCCCTCGCCGCTCCTCTCGCCAACCGCGTGGTTGGCCGCGTCACCGCCGACGTCACCACCGCGGTCACTCCCGCCGGAGAATCCGCGCTCGGCAACCTCATCGCCGATGCGCAGCTCGAAGCCACGCGCGATTCCGGCCACGCCGTCATCGCCTTCATGAATTCCGGCGGCATCCGCGCCGATCTCCCGTTCTCGCCCACCGCAACGGGCCTCGCCGACGGCCAGGTCACTTACGGCGAACTCTTCTCGGCTCAACCTTTCGGAAACAGTTTGGTCACCATGACGCTCACCGGCGCGCAGCTCAAAATCCTGCTCGAGGAACAGTTCAAGGGCTGCACGCTCGATTTTCCTCCGGGAAAAAACCTGGGCCGCGTGGGCGACCAGATTCTGCAAGTCTCTGAGGGTTTCACTTACACGTGGAACCCGGCGGGCACGGCCTGCGAAAAGGTGGATCCGGCCAGTATTAAGATTAACGGCGTGGAGGTTGTGCCCGCGCAGCGTTATCGCGTCACTACGAACAGTTTTCTTGTGGATGGGGGAGATCAACTCTACGAATTCACGCGGGGAACGGACCGTGTGGGCGGCCCGCAGGATATCGACGCGCTCGCGGCCTACTTTGCCGCGCATCCCTCTGTCTCGCCAAATCAGGTGGAACGCATCAAGAGCACTTTGTCGGCCAATCCCTGACGCAGGTTAGTAGGCTAGCGTTCCGAATCTTCCTTCCCATTCCGCCAGCGGGACCATATCAATCGCGTCCCACGGACACCCTTCCAGGAACGCTCCATCCGGCCCTTTGCTGGTGCACAGCTTGCACCCGATGCAGGTGTATGGGTCCACTACGATCCTTCCGAACGGCGGGTGTTCTTCATCCGGCACCCAGTACATGCACTCCGCCACCGGACAGTAATCCACGCAGGCAGGCGAGCCCGCACATCCCGTGCATCCCTCATTGATCAGCGCCAGGATGTGCGGCTTTCTCTTCCGTTGCTCCGATTTCTTCCCATGCGACATCGGCGAGCTCTTTATCACCTCGCCTGGCTCATACATCGTTTTGGTCGCGGCCGCCTCGCTCACCAGTGCCTCCCTCTTTCTCGTTCTACTCCAATTCTTCCGAACGGCCATGGCCTTGTCAATTGAACCTGCCACGGCCTCATTTCATCGCCCCGATCACTGCCTCCGTAAACTGCGCCGTTGTCGCGCGTCCTCCGAGGTCGTGGGTCACGCATTTCCCCTCGCGATACACGCGTTCCACGGCGCCCTGCACCCGCTCTGCCGCCGCGCGGTCCCCCATCTGCCGCAGCATCATCACTCCGCTCAGCACGATTGCCGTCGGATTCGCAATACCTCTGCCGGCGATATCCGGCGCGGTGCCGTGCACGGCCTCAAACATCGCCGCCTTGTCCCCGACATTTCCGCTGGGCACCAGCCCTAATCCGCCCACCAGCCCCGCGCATAGATCGCTCACCACGTCGCCATAGAGATTCGGCATCACCAGCACCTCGAACTGTCCCGGATCCAGCACCAATTGCATGCAGGCATTGTCGACAATCACTTCCCGGTATTCGATCTCGCCATAGCCTCTCGATACCACCCGCACGCATTCCAGGAACAGCCCGTCGGACTGCTTCATGATATTCGCTTTGTGAATCGCGGCCACGCGCTTGCGGCCTTCGCGGCGGGCCAGCTCAAACGCGAACCGCGCAATCCGCGTCGAAGCCTTTTCGGTGATGATTTTCAGGCTCTCCACCACTCCCGGCACCACCTCGTGCTCGATCCCGCTGTAGAGGTCTTCCGTGTTCTCCCTCACAATCACCAGGTTCACGCCTTCGAACCGCGACCGCACTCCCGGCAGGTTTTTCACCGGCCGCACGTTTGCGTAAAGATCGAGCGCTTTGCGCAGCCCTACATTGATCGACGGCGGCCCGGCAGCTACGGCCGTGGCCATCGGCCCTTTCAGCGCGTAGCCATTCCGCTCGATGGAGGTGATGGCCTCGGCAGCCAGATATCCTTGGCCGCGCCGCTCCATTTCCGCGCGCGCCGACACCTCTTCCCATCGGATCTGCGCCCCGCTCGCGTCGAGGATCCGCCGCGCCGCCTGCGAGACTTCCGGCCCGATCCCCTCGCCCGGTATCAATGTGACGGTATGTGACATGGCAACGGCATTCTACGGAATTCCGCCGCTCTCATCCATCCCGGCGACGTTATTTGCTGATTGGTTTCTGCATCCAATTGGTGGCGAGCAGCCCAGAGGCGACTCTGCTATAATTGCCTTGTCAGAAGGGGCTTCGTAAGCCCGGAGGATTTATCCAATGGTGAGTTTGACGCCCGTCGCGGTTACCAAAGTCAAGGAAATCATGGGGATGCAGAACCCGGTCCCGAACGGCCTGCGCGTGGCCGTGGTGGGCGGCGGTTGCTCCGGATTCCAATACCACATGGCCTTCGAGAACAATTCGAACGGCACAGACCGCGTTTTCGATTTCGACGGCTTGAAAGTCTTCGTTGACCAGATGTCGCTGATGTACCTCGGCGGCGTGACCATCGACTACATCGAAACGCTCGAGGGCTCCGGATTCAAGTTCAACAACCCGAACGTGCGCAGCACCTGCGGCTGCGGCAGCTCCTTCAGCGTGTAACAACCGCCCGCCAGCCGCTGTCCCGCTCTCCTGGCGAGAGACTCTGCTCTTGACATCTTCTCGTGACAAATGGGATCTCCGCCACCGCGAATCCTCCTCTCACCCCGCGCCTGAACCGGCTGCCTTTTTCGTCGAATGCTTACCGTTGCTTCCGCGTCCGCACGGCTCGTCCCGCGCGCTCGATTTGGCCTGCGGCGCCGGACAGAACGCCGTCTACCTGGCCGAGCACGGCTGGCAAGTGGTCGCAATCGATTTCTCTCCCGCGGCTCTCGACCGGGCCGCTGCCCTTGCAGCCGCGCGGCACGTCGCCGTACGCCGCGCCCCGCTCAACGCCATTCCTTCCCATTTGACGGGTGTAGTTCTGGTCGAAGCCGACTTGGAAATTTGCGGGCTTCCTACGGCCGCCTTCGATTTAATCCTCTGCTTCCATTATCTCGACCGCAGTGCATTTGCGCGCATCGAATCCGCGTTGCGCCCCGGCGGCCATCTGTTCTATGAGTCCTTCACCGAACTCCAGCTTGCCTACTCCGACGGCCCTCGCGATCCCAGCCATCTCTTGCGCATCGGCGAACTCCGGGATGCCTTACCGCGCCTCGAGGTGCTTTTTTACCGGGAATGCCAGTGGCCGCGCGCCGTGGCGTCCTTGCTCGCCCGGAAACCGAGCCGGGGCGATTTGGACTTGCCCAAGCTCTGAAGACAGTGTAGAAAATAGGCTTGTTCGGCGCCCTTCATTCGCCGGCTTTCGAGCGATAATCCTTGATCGCTCCGCAGTTATAAGAGGGGAAAGTCATCCCAGGCGTTCAAATGGCCAAGTATCTTTGTCAGGGTTATCTGTGCGAGTGCGGCGAGCGGATTACGGTCTTCCGCCTTCCGGTGAACCAGCAGTTGAGCAATCCGCCGTCGCTGATTGCGGTTCTGTGCCGGCAGGGGCATGAACGGACGATTCGCTGGGACCAAATCCCACAACTTGACCAGTGGATAGAGTCAGATACTTTGCCGGCGAATCGAGCGCAATGACGTTTACGGGCGTCCAACCCTTGGGCCCAACCTCGTAGAGCGTAGCCACGTAATATTTCTCGGACTCAAATCCTGCGCTCATCAGGCGGCATTCTAGCCGCTCTTCGGCCGGCCCATCGGCCTAATTCCTTCCCGCTTGCAGAATGAGTCAATACCTTTTGGGTGTCCCTGCGCGACCGACAGCCGCGGGTTACTCGCTCGTTTTCAGCAAGATGGCGAGCACGCTCTCATAGAGCGGACCGTTGGTGGCGAATCCGTCGCCGCCCGAGATGCTCCTCTGCCCGCGCCAATCGGTGAATTTCCCGCCCGCCTCCTCGAGAATCGGTATCAATGGCGCCGCATCCCAGTCGTGCAGCACCGGGTCGAGCATGATTTCAGCGCGCCCGGTGGCTACGAGCGCATGGCCGTAGCAATCGCCCCAGCCGCGCTCCATTTTCGCGCGCATGCGCAGCCGTTCGTATCCCGTGCGTTTTTCTCCGCCGACCAGACCCGCAGTATCCGTAGCCAGCAGCGTGGCGTCTTCCAGCCGGGAGACATTGGATGTGCGCGCACGCGTCCTCCCGGCGGCTGTGGACCACCAGCAGCCGCCTCCTCGCCAGGCCACTACCGTCTCCCGCAGGGCAGGGAAGTGCACGACGCCCACAACCGGTTCGCCGTCTTCCACCAGACCCAGCATCACACCGTAGAGTGGCACGCCTCGAATGAATGACTGTGTGCCGTCAATGGGGTCCACGAGCCATCGCAGCCGCGCCCCCGGACGCGCAAGGCCAAATTCTTCACCCAGAATTCCCTGATCCGGGTACCGTTCTTCAATCAGGGCGCGCAGAAGCTGCTCGCTCTCCCGGTCGGCCACCGTGACCGGTGAACGGTCCGCCTTGAATTCGACGCTGGGCAACTTCTGGAAATACCGCAGCGTGATCTCGCCCGCAGCGCGCGCCGCGGCCTCGGCAAATTCGGCGTATTCCGAATAGGGAGGGGAATCAGTCACAGCTAGCGTCCAGTCCCGAAGCTTTGGGATCAGGCCGGCTCTCGTTCTTCGATCTCAATTCGTCATCGCTTTCAATCGGGCTACAGCCTGAAAGGCTCCCACGTGCTTGGGATTTTCCTCGAGTGCTTCCTCGTAATGCTTCAGTGCCTTCAGGTACATCCGCTTCATTTCATACACGCGCCCCAGATTTACATGAGGAAAGCAATAGCTTTCATAACGCAGTGCCACGAGCGCCTTCTCCAGCCACGGAATCGCCTCGTCGAGCCGGCCCTGGTCCACCAGATACGCGCCGATGTCGTTGTAGGGGTTCCCGAACGTGGGATCAACTTCGATGGCCTTCTTGCACTCCTCGATGGCCTTGTCGATCTTTCCTTGAAAACTGTATGTCCAGCCGCGAAAGGTGTAGCCCTCGGCGGTGGGATAGGTTTCGATCGAGCGGGTATAGAGGCGCACCGCCTCGTCGAGCTCGCCGCGCATCTGGTGTTCGTACGCGGCACGGAACCAACGCATCGCCTCAGCCAGCCGCTCCTTGTCGTTGGGCGAGACCATGCGCGTTTGTAGCGGAAATTATAGCCCTCCTTACGCCGCCAGGCGGCTCGAAAGCTTCACCGACGCAAGACTGAGCACGAGCGACAGGGCGATCCATCCCGCTCCCGTCATCCTCACGCTTTCGACGAGCTTTGTAATCACAGGCGGGGTCGCCACGGGACCGGCCTGAACCCCCATTGACCCGTGCAAAAGCTGCACCGCAAGGACAAATGCCCATCCAAGCGCGAGAATGTCGCCGGCCATTCCCGGCAACGCCCATTTCCAGGGAAAAGGAATCGCCGAGGGCGTTGCCGCCTCGCGCTCGACCGCCTTCATCACCGAGCGCACAAAGCCCGCCGATGGAACAATCTCCTGCTCCTCCGCCAAAATGCGATCCAGGTCATCGTCAGCCATCACGCCTCCTTCCTCTCAAGCGGCGCCGCCAGGCGCCCGGCGAGTTTGCTGCGCAGGATCTCCCGGCCGCGAAACAGGCGCGCCTTCACCGTGCCTTCCGGCAGCCCCAGGCTTTGTGCTGCCGCGGCGATGTCCATGTCGTGGAAATAGAAGAGAATCACCGTCTCGCGATACTTGGCGGGAAGCGCCAGGACGGCATTGCGTACGAGGCTCTCCCGCTCCGCCTCCTCGAACGCGGCATCCGTCCTCCGCGGCTCGCGCGGCTCGGCCACCTGGTCGAGCGCCACTGTGCGCGCCGGAATGCGCCGCAACTCAGAGCAGTACAGATTGGTAGCGAGCGCAAACAACCAGGTGGAAAAGGCCGCCTCCCCTCGCCACCGGTCGAGCCGCCGGTACGCCCGCAGGAGCGCTTCTTGCGCCATTTCTTCCGCCCGTCCGCGGTCCCTGCCGAAGCGGTACGCCAGGTTCACCAGCGGACCTTGCCAGCGCTTCACAATTCCCTCGAAGGCTGCCAGATCGCCGCCCAGAACCTTCGCGACGTCGGCCTGGTCCTGGGCCGCGCTCACACGGTTCCTCCTCGCGTACGACCCGCCCGCAGGCCCGGCGGTTGCATTTTTTCATCCCGCATTCCCACAAAAAATGCAACCGCAGCCGCGCCCGGCCTGTCGGACCAGATGCAGCGAGACAATCGCGCGGAGGAGGATCCCATGGAATGGCCTATGGCGCTGCCCATGTACTTTTTCCTGAGCGTCGCTACCGTCGCTGTTTTCTCCTTCGTCGCCGTCAGCGTGTGGTCTTGGGAACGGCGCCGCGAGCGCGAAGCTTATTACAAGAGCGAGACGCTCAAGAAATTCGCCGAGTCTCAGGGCCAGGGAGCAGGTTCCGCGCTCGAGTTTCTTCGCGAGCAGGAACGTATCGCCTCCCGGCGCCGCCGTGAAGGCCACAAGCTGGGCGGGATGATCACCGCCGCCGTCGGCATCGGCATGATGATCTTTCTTGCCGGCGTCGGCCGCAACGATCCCGAGCCCGCCTATCTCGTCGGACTGATTCCGCTCCTGATCGGAGTTGTTCTCCTGCTCTATGGCTATTTCCTGGCGCCGAAGGAGTGATCCGGTGGCCGGCACCGCTGTGCAGTCAAATGCCGTGCGAAGGATTCCCTTATCCCACCGGCCGGGGCTCAGGATCCGCTTGTCACCCCGCCGGACAATCGACGGCAGTCCGCGACCTCAGGAGTCGGCAAATGAATGAAGATTCCCGCATCCTTGCTGTTTGCTGCATAGCCACCATTGCGGCGCTCCTGGTGGTTGGCGCTGTCTCCCACGGCGTCATCCGCCACATCGTGCAGACCGCGCCGCTCTGGATCGCCGTCGTGCTTGCCGCACGCCGTTCCGGCTGGAGCAAATGGGCCGCGCTCCCTTGTTTTGTTCTCTGGCTTCTCCTGATGATAAACATCTGGATGCTCCTGCTCGGATTGCCGCATTTCCTGTCCGGCACGTTTTCGCCCACCGAGATGGCCATGACCGTGATCGTCGGGTTGGCCGCTCTCGTAGGAATCGTTCGCGCAGTGGCGATGAGGACCGAAATTCGTCCCATTCCGGCCACCGCTACGCTGCTGGCGGTGGCCGCGCTGCAAGTCGCCGCTATCCGGATCAGCCTGCTTCCCCAGATTGCCCATTGGTAGCAGCGCAGCGATCCGCCGCGCCGGACGTCCTCGCCATGCTCCGCTTCGTGCAACCGGCTCCATGGCCATTTGCCGACGCGAATTAGAGCGCCGCACAGCCCTTCCTCCGGGCGAGCCGTCCTCGCATTTCTTGTGAACCGCGCCTCGCCGCTTCCACGTACAATTGCGTGGCGCGCCG
>DASPSB010000326.1:0-2779 GCA_035624135.1 Candidatus Acidiferrales bacterium
ACTACAGCGAAAAAGCACGGTGGGCCAAGACGGTGCTGAAGGACGGCAAGACGTGGGGGAGCGTGCCGGACGATAAATCGAAGCTGGCGCACGACAACAGCAAAATGACCTGCTTCGCCTGCCACACATCGTGGACGACGAGCTGCTTCGGCTGCCACCTGCAAATGACGGCGAACGCGCGGCGGCCGATGCTGCACTACGAAGGACTGATGACGCGGAACTACACGAGCTACAACTTCCAGGTGCTGCGCGACGACATGTGGATGATGGGAATCGACGGCACGGTGACACACCATCGATTCGCACCGGCGCGCTCGTCGTGCGCCATTCTGGTGAGTTCGCAGAACGCCGACCGAGACTGGCTCTATTACGTGCAGCAGACGATTTCCGCGCCGGGGTTCAGCGGGCAAGCCTTCAGCACGTACGTTCCGCACACGGTGCGCGCGAAGGAGACGAAGACCTGCACGGACTGCCACCTATCGAGCGCCGGGGATAACAACGCCTGGATTGCGTCCATGCTGCTGCAGGGCACGAACCTCGTAAACTTCATGGGCCGCTACGTGTTCGTGGCCACCGGGAACAAAGGCTACGAGGCCGTGGCGGTGGCTGAGCACGACGAGCCGGAAGCCATCATCGGCAGCGACCTGCAACGCATGGCCTATCCGGATAATTACCAGCGCCACGTGTCGCGGAAGCTCGAGCTCGAGACCGCCATCGGGCATGAGGGCCACGTGGTTGACTTGCAGGCGCGCGGCGAATACCTGTACGCCGCAGAGGGCAAGCGGGGCTTCCGGATCTACGACATCGCGAATCTCGACAACAAAGACTTCTCGGAAAAAATGACGACGGCGCCGGTCTCGCCCATCGGGCAGCGGTTCTACCTGAAGACGAAGGACGCCGTGTCGGTGGCATCGCCGACGACGCTGGGCGTGGACCCGCTGCGCGTGCAGCTACCGCAAAACGAAGAGCAGCCCATCAACCTGATGTACGGGTTCCTGTTCCTCGCGGACCGCGAGGAAGGACTCATCGTTGTCGGCAACCCCAACCTCAAGGCGAAGAGCCCGGGCGTGGGCACGCTGCTCGATGGCGATCCGACGAACAACTTCCTGAAGCGCGCCTACGCGTTCAATCCCGACGGAGCTCTGGCGGGGGCACGGCGCGTCGTAATCGTGGGCACGTACGCGTACGTCCTTTGCGATAAGGGCCTCGCCGTGGTGGATTTGAGCAACATGCTCGCGCCGAAGCTCTCCGCCTTGGTGGGCGCGCCGGATGTGGTGGATGCGCGCGCCATCAGCGCACAATTCCGGTACGCCTTTGTGGTGGACCGTGAAGGGATGAAGGTGCTGGACATCACCGATCTGGGCCATCCGCGGAGAGTGCCGGGCGCGCTGGTGCCCTTTGCCGATGCCCGGAACGTGTACGTGGCGCGCACGTACGCGTACGTCTCGGCCGGCGCGCAGGGGCTGGCGATTGTGGACGTGGAGCGCCCGGAAGCGCCGAAGCTGGACCAAGTGTTCAATGCCGGCGGCGCGATGAACGATGTGAACGACGTCAAGATCGGCATGGTTGCCGGGAGCGCGTTTGCCTTTGTGGCGGACGGCAAGAACGGGTTTCGCGTCCTGCAGATTGTGTCGCCGGAGGACGATCCACTTTTTGGCGGCTTCAGCCCGCGGCCGAAGCCCAAGCTAATCGCGAATTACAGGACGCACGGTCCCGCGCTGGCTATTTCCAAGGGAATCGACCGCGACCGGGCCGTGGACGAGAGCGGCAACCAGCTCGCGGTGTTCGGCCGGCGGGGCGCGAGGCCGCTCAACCACTCGGAAACCGAGAGCCTGTACATGATCGATGGAAAGATCTTCACCGTTGGGGATACGCCCGGTGAGCCGGTGAAGGTGGCGGGATCGGACAACGGGTCCCCTGATCGCGCCAGCGAAAAAGTGAGCTGGCTCGACCGGGCCGCTTCTGCCCTGCTCCGTTTCGCCGAAAACCTGCTCTCGCTGGTCGGAACGCTGCTGACCACTTAAGCGCGCCACGCCGGCAGAAAACCCTCTGACAGCGAATGCTCGATCACTCCGAGCTCGCCAGCCTCAACGGCGACCGAAGCTGAGGACCGCAGCTAATCAAAGAGAAAGCGCAGACCTTGTGAGAACTCGTTTTCCGGGGTGAGCAAACTGACCACAAGATAGCCGTCCGAAGGGAAATCGAAGAAGTGGCCGGGGTGAACGTAGAGGCCGTGCTTGGTGAGGAGCTCGACGGCCAGATCTTCATCCGAGCGCGTGGCCGGCACGCGGACGACGGCATACCACCCGCCTTCGAGATTGAGCCGAGAGCAGAGCTTTTGCGCGGCAAGGTGGCGATCCAGTGCCGCCAGATTCCGCGTGAGCCGCTCGATCACCTGCCGTTGGAACCCCGACCGCGAGGCCAGCAGGGCGGGCAACGCCAGTTGCACCGGAGCATTCGGCGAAAGATAGGCATCGGCGATCACTTCGAGGCGTTCACTTGCCTGCGCTTTCAGTTTTTCAGGGCCGCTCAGGACAAGCCAGGCAGCCTTCATTTGGGGCAGCCCGCTGATTTTCGAAAGCCCGCTGAGGGTAAAGGTGAGCGCATCGGAACCGGCGGCGAACGTGCGCGGCTTTGCCTCGGATTGGCCGCGCGCGCTCCGGTCGCCGAGCGCGAAATCGAGAAACACCTCGTCGGCGATGATGGCCAGGCCGCAGGCAGCGCACAGCTCGGTGAGGCGCCTGGCCTCCAGCGCGCTGGTGTAATGTCCCGTGGGGTT
>DASPSB010000336.1:0-7565 GCA_035624135.1 Candidatus Acidiferrales bacterium
CACCCATTCCTATTTGCTGCGCGGCATCGGAATCGATTGGGGCAGCGGCACCGGATGCCTTTCGATAGCCGCCGCGCGGATTGCGGCTGTGGAATCAGTGTTCGGCCTGGAAATCTTGCCGGACAATGTGCGCGCCGCGGCTGAGAACGCTGCGCGCAACGGCGTCGCTCGAAAAGTTGCTTCCCTCGTTTCTGATTCCTACGCGCCGGTATCTCCGGCAGACCGCGACCTCCTCGCCGCCGTGTGCGGCAGGGTGAGCTTCGTCCTGGCCAATCCTCCTGCCAGCGATTTCGGGGACGGATTCGAATTCCGGCGCCGGGTCCTGAAGGGTGCGCGCGACTTTCTCCGCCCGGGAGGTGTCGTGTTTCTCAGCATTTCCTGGCAGTATGGCAAACAAAGAATTCTCCAGCTCGAGCGCGATGCCCTTGGATTCGCGTATCGCTCGCTGCTGGCCAGCACGGATTGGGTGCCCTTCGATCTTGCGCGTACTGATTTGCTCGAATGCCTGCGGCTGTATGCGAGCGTGGAGGAAACGGGCGGCCAGTCCTATGCCTTCCAGTCTCCCGCTGGCGCGCAGTCGAAAACGCTCGATGCGCGGAGCGCCCTGCGGCTGTTCGAGGCCACGGGAAAAAGCCCGCTCTCACGCTGGCAGACGCACTTATTCGAGTATCAACCCCAGCAAGGCCGCAGGTTATGACTCAAGGCGGGTTGCTGCCCACGGCCAGCGCGTAATTGATCGGCGCGTGATCGGCCAGCTCACGCACGTCCACATTCCCGATCCGCCAGGCATATTCCGTCACGTATTCGGCCACGGCTGCAACCTTGTCCTTGAGCAGGATCTCCGTGCTTGGATCGACCGTGATGTGCCGGCTGCGGTCGATGTAATACGCCGGACCGAAATGCTGGTAGCCGAGAATCTCCGGGGGCACCAGCGTCACTGCGTCCGTGCAGTCCACATAGCGCCGCCCCGCCAGACCGTCGAGCGTGACCACAAATTCCGCGTCGCCCACGCGCGGCGAGCCGATCGTGCAAAGTGCGTCGCCCGTTTCCGCGGGCCGCTTCCAGGCGCTGGCCAGCAGCGTGGCCATCGCTGCTCCGAGGCTGTGTCCTGTGAACAGGATTCTGCCGGCGATTCCACTGCGCGCCTTTTCCAGCCCCTCGCGCAGCTCCGCGAGGGCCCTTGCAAACCCGCGATGCACCTCGCCGCCGCGCTCCCACGGCTCGAACAGCGCGTCGCCATCCGCAATCAGATTGCTGGGATCGTCTTTATCGGTTCCCCGAAAGGCGATCACGGCCATCGGGTCCGCTCCGTTGGCGGCCTCGCACACCGCGAGAAAGCCGTGAAAACCCCCGTTCTTGTCATGCCCTGTGCTCTCGAAGTATTTGGCCGCCTTGAGGCCGGCAATCGTGAGAGCCTTCTCGATCCGTTCGCGGTCGAAGGCGAAGCTGTCTTCCTGCTCGCAATAGGCGATGCGTGAAATCTCGGCGCACAGCGCCGCGTCGGAGTTGGGCTGACCCAGCGGAAAAAACGTGGCGTTCTTGCAGGGATAGTAGAGGTCTCCCCGCTTCGCGCTGTAGAGTTCGCCGGGATTCATGCGGCCTCCGCGGGGCGCCCTGTGCCCGCGTCCGAATGGATTTCGCGCAGTATAGACAACATTACGTTGCGCGGGAAGAAGTCTCCGCCGCTCGACCCTCTTCCGCTCCATGCGCTACCATGCTGAAAATGGAGGAACGGATCGATTCCGGCTCCGAGCCGCGCGGCCTGGAGCTGAACCCGGACCAGTTGCGCGCCGTCGAACACGGCGAAGGGCCGCTGGTCGTGATTGCGGGCGCCGGCACCGGCAAAACGCGCGTGATCGTCGAGCGCATCCGGCGGTTGCTCGAGTCGCGCCCGGACCTCAACGCCCGCGAAATCCTCGCGCTCACCTATACGCGCAAAGCTGCGGGCGAGATGGCCTGGCGGGTCCGCAAGTCCCTCGGAGAACGCACCAAAGGTCTTGTCGCCACCACGTTTCACGCCTTCTGCAAAGAAATCCTCGAGGCCGCCAACCCCGGCCTCCGCCAGATCGACGAGGTCGAGCACTGGATTCTGCTGCGGCGCAATCTCGCGCGCCTCGGACTGGTTCACTACCGCCGCCGGTATGAGCCCGGGCAGTTCCTCACCGATTTCACAAAGTTTTTTTCGCGCTGCCAGGATGAACTCGTCACCGCGGAGCAGTACTTGCTCCACGTGCAAGCCGAGGCCGCGCGTCTCGCGACTGGCGCCGACGAGGATGCGCGCCGCGGCGTCGAGGAGCAGCTTGAGCTCGCCCGCGCCTATGCCGAAAGTGAACGCCTGTTGCGCGAAAAAAATCTGCTCACCTTTGGCGGGAGCCTGATGGAAACCGTGCGCATGGTCGAACGCGATCCCGCAAGGCGGGAGGAACTGCGTGCGCGATTCCGCTTTATCCTCGTGGACGAATTTCAGGACACCAATGTCGCCCAGATCCGCCTGCTCGGCCTGCTGGCCGGCACACCGCGCAATCTCTTCGTCGTCGGCGACGACGACCAGGCCATCTACCGTTTTCGCGGCGCATCGTTTGCCAGCTTCCGGATGTTCGAGCGCGAGTTCCTGCCGCCGGGGGGCGACTTGCGCCTTCTGCTCACCCGCAATTACCGGTCCACGAAGCGCATCCTGCGGCTGGCCGACGCCGTGATCCGCAACAACGGCGACGCCAACCGCATGTTCCCCGACAAACAGCTCGTCACCCGCAACGGTGAAGGCGACTCGATCCGCATCGCCGGACTTCCGAGCGAAGCGGCCGAAGCCGAATGGGTTGCCGCGCAGATAGCGGCGGAACACGCCCGCGGCCGCGCGTGGTCTGCGTTCGCCGTGCTTTACCGCGCGCACGCGCATCGTGAGGAAGTCGTGGCAGCTCTGGAGCGCCGCGGAATTCCTTTCGTGATTCGCAAACTCTCCGTGTTTGGCAATGCCGTGGTCCGCGACCTGGTGGCCGCGCTGCGTTGGAT
Organism: Candidatus Acidiferrales bacterium; assembly: GCA_035624135.1. Classification (GTDB taxonomy): domain Bacteria; phylum Acidobacteriota; class Terriglobia; order Acidiferrales; family UBA7541; genus JOPF136. Next base: position 3,010 of record DASPSB010000336.1, read on the forward strand.
CGACCGTCCCGGCGACAACGTGGCCTGCGCGCGTGTGCTGGCTATTCCCCGCTGGGGTTTTTCGCCCGAAGAATTGGTGCGCCAGGCCCAGCGCGCCGGAAAGCATCCCCGGAAGTCGTTGTGGGGTGCGCTGGGCGCGGAAGAGAGCGACGAAGCAACAGCCCGTGCCGAACCGGAGCCGCAAGCTGTGCCGGCGCCAATCGCCGGGCTTATCGCGCTCCACGCGCATCTCGCCCAGATGGCTCGCCGCGAACCGCTCACGGCCGTTTTCAACGAGCTCGTCGCGGAGTTGGCCATGCTCCCGCTCACCGCCGACTCCGATCGCCACGCCTTTGCCGCGTTCCGCAGATTCATCGACGATTGGCAGGCAGCGCATCCCAGCGAGCGCCTTCGCGATTTTCTCGAATACTTCCGGTACTTCCAGCAGGCAGGTGGCAGCGTCACTCTGGATGAAGAACATCCAGGGGAAGAGTCCTCCGGGCTGGAGGCTCCGGCGGACGAAGCCGTGCAACTGATGACCGCGCATGGCGCCAAAGGGCTCGAATTCGATCATGTGTTCGTCATCCGCCTCTGCCGCGGGAAATTCCCGGTGCGCAATCAGAGACCCATTTTCGAATTTCCCGTCGCGCTGATGAAAGAGGAACTGCCCAAGGGTGATCACCACATTCTCGAAGAGCGCCGTCTGTTCTACGTCGCACTCACCCGCGCGCGAAAGCGGCTCACGCTCACCACCGTCACGCGGGAGCGCGTGAGGCCTTCGCCGTTTCTCGAAGACATCGAACAGGAAATGGGCCACCTGGGCAAGGACGTCGAACGTCTGGCGCCGAAAGTGGTCATCGAGCGCGAAGACCGTGGCGCGAATCCGTTCCCTCTCGATGCCGTCGTCGCGCCGAGTCAGGGAACGCCGCCTCCGGCAGCGGAGAATGAGCTGTTCCCCCGAGCCGCGGCGCCCAAATACGAAACCTCGCGCGTCGGCCAGTGGGCCGCCTTGTATCGTCCGCCCCTCGCCGTGCCGCTCGAGCTCAGCCCCGAATCCATCGAAACGTATCGCGCCTGCCCGCAGAAATACCTGTTTAGCCATCGCTGGCTGGTGCGCGAACAGCCCGGTGCCTCCGTCACGTTTGGCAGCGTTATGCACACCACCATCCAGCATGCGGTGGCCGAAATGCGCCAAGGCCAACTGCCTACGCTCGATCGCCTGCTTGCGCAGTTCGATGAGGAATGGCGCAAGCGCCGAGGGGCCGGATTTGAGGACGAATACCAGGAGTCCACCTATCGCGAAGAAGGCCGCGAGCAACTCCGCAAGTTCCACGCACGGCTGGTGGCTGTCCCACCGACTGTCCGCGAACACGAGAAAACATTCAGCCTTCCGCTCGATAACGACATCGTCCTTATCGGCCGCATCGACCAGATCAACTCCCTCGGCGGCAGCGCGGTCGAAATCGTCGACTATAAAACTGGGACCCCGCGCGACGAAAAATACGTGAGGAAAAGTCCACAGCTCAGCTTGTACGCCCTGGCAGCGCGCGATGCGCTCGATCTCGGGCTTCCCGCCGTAGCGTTCCATTATCTCGAGAACGACACGGTCATTTCGACCCGCCGCGAACCGAAGGATCTGGCCGAGGCGGAGACCACTGCGCAGGAAGTTGCCGCCTCCATCCGCGCCCGACAATTCCCGCCGCGCCCGCGATGGAACTGCAAGTTCTGCGACTATCAACTGATTTGCCCGGCTTTCGAGCGCGGCTCGGAATCGTTAGGAGAGGCAGCCGAGGAATAGGCCGAAAAAAGTCCAAGGCGCCGACCATTTTCGCGAGTCGTTCCGAACTCGTGCGGGGTGGACGGTTTCCAGAGAATCAGCTACTTGAGAACCGTCAGTACCGCATCTACTTTCAACACGTGGCCCGTGACCGGATCGGTGATCGAAGCCGTCTCTCCGGGACGGCCGTCGCGCAGGAGCAGCTTCTCGTTGAAGCGAAGCTGTTGGTTTACGGGAGCGAGACCCGGAACGGGGTCTCCCGGCGCCCAAGCCCGTCCCTCGACCTTTCCTTCTTTGTTCTCTTCGCGAACATACAGCGAGGAGCGCTCGATGGTCAGTTCGAGTTCAAAGCGCTCGGTATCCACGTGCTTCACTCGGATGTCCAGATTCGTCCCGATGTCCATATACTGGACCGCGCTCTCACCGGACTTCGTGCTCGCATTAATCGGAACGCGGATGCCCACGCGCAGCGAGCCTTGCGCACGCGGATCACCGCTGACTGAAACCGGGACCGAGTACGGAAGGCTGCTGATTTTTGTCGCTCCGTCATACTCGGCAATCACGACTTGCACGCGATAAGCGATCGCCAAATCTGGAGCGGCGTCCGCGGGCCTTTGCTGAGCACGCGACGGCGACGCGAAGGCAACCGCAGCGGCTATCGCCAGAACCAGTCTCGTCAGTTTCATAAATTCATCCTTTCCTGCTGATCGGAATGGGTGTTCATAGCAACGACGCCGCAGCGGACTGACTCGTTCAATTCTTGTTGCCATCATCGGCGCTGGCTGCCTTCACTGCGTCCGTTCCCACGGATGGCGCAGCGAGAGGCTGAATCTCCAGGGTCTTGAGTTCGAGCGGTTCCGCGCTCTGCTCGGCCAAACGCGCGAGTTGCGCGCCATCAATCGTCCCCGCGCTTACGCCGCTGCTCAGAACCAGCGCTGCAGCCAACTGGCCTCTGGGAACCAAAACTTCCATAGAGAAAGCCGCGGCCTGGCTCCGTGGGCGAGCGGTGCCACGGCGCGACGCTGGGGCAGCAATTTCCGGCGCGGCAACTTTCCCGGAAAAGACTGGCTGCGCAATCCGCCCCGCACTATTCGCCTCAATCGGAACCTGTTGGCCTCCCCGCTGCGGCGCGCGAGCAACGAAAACCGCGAGGAGTACAGCCGCTACTGCAAGAGATGCCATGGCAAAACGCGGCCAGGTGAAATGGGGCCAAGCGGCCGGCGCGGGCGCTTCTGCAACCGTCGCGCGCAGCCGCGCGGCAAATTGCGCGGATGGTTCCCCGGCGACCATCGCCTCGACGCCGCGATCCACAGCCGCGACGAGCGCGCGCATCGCATCGAATTCCGTGCGGCAGGTGATGCAACCGGCGGCGTGTGCACGCAGCTCCGCCTGGGGCGCCGCGCTGAGCGCGCCGAGCGCCGCCTCGGTCATCCTGCCTGAGTATTTTTCACAAGCCATCGCAGACTCTCCGCCAGTTGCTTGCGCGCCAGGAACATCCTGGAACGCACCGTTCCTTCCGGAATCTCCAGGAGCGAGGCGACCTCGCGCGTGTTGTAGCCTTCAATCGCCGCGAGCACCATCACCTGGCGCAGTTTCTCCGGCAAAGCGTCCATCGCGCCGGCCAGGTGGCGCTGGAATTCGTTCGACGCAGCTACGGCCTCGACTTCCGCGACAGGCGCGGATTCCGCCGCAGCGCTCTCGCGTTTCTCTCTGCGTCCTGCGGCCCGGATGCGGTCGAGCGCCAGCCGCCACGCGGTGCGCGCGATCCAGCCGCGGAAGCGCTCCCGGTCGCGCAGGCGGTGAAAGTTCCGGTAAGCGCGCAGCATGGCTTCCTGCGCCACGTCTTCGGCATCGGCCCCATTTCGCAACACGCCGAGCGCCACTCTGTAGGCGAGCTTCGGGCAATCCGCCAGGCACGCGTCAAACTCGCGCGCCAGCGCGGAATCGTGGCTCACCACGGTTCCGGGAAGGCTGGCAGCCAGGGCATCCATCTGCGTCCCATAAAGAAAGACGCCGCCCGCGCAGTTTTGGCTCATCTGTTTTCGAAGCAACGGCAAGACAACAAGTCCCGGCAATCAGCCCATCGAGGAGATGCGCTCGGGTTCGATCACGTAGCAGACGCGCACTTCGCCAGGCTTGCGGAACGGGTATTTGTCCTTGTCCAGATATTTCTTGGCCATCTTGTCGATGTGCTGGTCCGCGCCCTGCTCTGTTGCTTCGACGACTCTGCCGCGAACTTCCAGATAACGGTACGGATTATCGGGATCGATCACGGCAATCGAGACGCGCGGGTCGCGCCGCATGTTCTTGTCCTTCGCACGGCCCTTCGCCGAATTGACGATCAGACGTCCACCCTCGAGATCGATCCACACAGGAGTCACCTGCGGCCTGCCGTCGGGCATGAGTGTGGCCAGGCTGCCGAAGGCGCGCTTCTTGAACAGGTCGAGATAGCTCTCAGGAATTTTCTCCGGCATGAGTTCCTCCTCGCCCGGAATTACGCGGCAACTGCGCCGAAAAAAACAGAAGCGGGGCGGCCCGTTACCGGATCGCCCCGCTCACATTCCGCTCGCGCTTGCGAACCCAACGGCTCGCCTCGCGGTCTTGCTTGGGCCTGCTTACGTTCGACGTACGCGCATTGCTCTAAGGACTGGCCCGCGTCACGCTCCCCTCTAAGGCGCGCGGCGCAGCGGTCACATTCATCTATACGAGCGCAGCAATTCGATGTCAAGAAAAAAGATGACGCACGGGGAAAAGAAAAACGTATCACAGCCATCGTGCTCACATCCCGCGCGCGAGGCAC
>DASPSB010000337.1:0-5049 GCA_035624135.1 Candidatus Acidiferrales bacterium
CCATTACGGCGAGGCCGCGCAGGCCGCCGCGCGTCGAACTGCCCTGCGCCGTGCCGAAGCCGAGCCGTTCGATCACCCGGCGCGTCCACTGGCCGTCAAAATTGGTGCTGTTCAGCACGACGACGCCCCGATGCCTTCCCCACCACAGCACCGGAATGACGCATTGATGCCAGAACGGCCAGATTACGCGGAGGCCCTTTGCATATACGCGCTCGGCGTGCTGCCACCCGAGGATTTCGTACCGCAGCGTCGGGCCCACGGAGCGGACCAGGGAATAGACGGCGCCCGCGATTACCGGAATCTGCGCGCGGCGCCAGGCGGAAAGCTCGCGCATGCCTGTATCGAAATGGACGTTGGGCGCGGCGACGTAACGCGAGGAATCCGGGGAGTCGTCCGGCGCCACTTCCGTGGCAGCGTAGCCGGGCTCCGCGGCGGACGGAGTTTTCGCCTTCTGCGCTTGTGCCATCGCATATAGTATAGGGGAATCGCGCACGCATTCTGATGCAGACTCGCTTCACACGCGCCCTCTGCGCCGCGCGAGCCGTTCGAGCGATGCGACTCGTGTGCCTGCCTGCCGCGCTGGCCGTAACGGCTGTTTGCGCCGCGCCCGTCTGGGCGCAGGAAGCCGACGCGCCCGTAGGGCGCATTGAAGGCGACGACATTTCGGTGCGCGGCGAGGTTCAGGTGGTAAACGAGAACGGCCACGCATACACGTCTTTGGCGAGCGGAAGCCAGGTGACGGTGCGCTCAGGCCGCGCGCGCATCGAGCTGGCCGGAGGCGGAGGTGAAATCGGCGTTTGCGGCCCGGCGCGGTTCTCGCTGGTGCGCGCAGGGACGAGTCTGACTCTGGCGCTCGATTACGGCCGCGTGCGCGCCCGCGTCGCCGACCCGGCGAATCTGCGCATCTACACGCCGCAGATCGCGGCGAGTCCGATTGCCGCGGCGGGCCGCGCCGATGATGTGAGCGTGGGCCTCGACGACAGCGGGAAAATGTGCGTGCACGCGGCGAGCGGCGCGTTGCGGCTCGAGCCGCAGTTTGGCGGGGACAACATTGTAGTGCCGCAAGGGACAGAAGCGACGCTGCGCGACGGCCAACTCGCGAGCCTGGGCGGAACGGCCCAGTCCTGCGCGTGCGATGCGTTGGAAGGGAAGCGCGGCTCGTCGCAAGTGCCGGCGAACACAGCCGCGCGATTGCCGCTGGGTACAGCCGCGCCGCCTGCGGCCGAACCGGCTCCAGAGAGGGCACCGCAACCCGCGCCGTCGGCTCCCGGCGAGCAGCCGATCTGGAAAATTACCGTGCCGCCGCTCGTATATAGCGCGGGAGACGAGAAGGCGTCAGCGCCAGCGAAGGGCGCCACCATGCCGGCACCTAGCGCTCAAACGGCGATGCTATTCCGCGAAGTCTATGCCGAGCCGGTGATCGTGTGGCGTGGTGAAGTGGAAGCGCCGGCGCCTCAGACCGCGAAAGCCGCGGCAGACAATGCCCCACAGCCAGCGAAAAAACCGTCGTTTGGTGCCAGGCTGGCGAGTTTCTTCCGCAGGTTGTTCGGCGGGAAGCCGAAGCAGCAGCCGCAGTCAGCCTGATGTGACCAAGCGGCGCAGTTCTGGTTTTGCGCTCAGGCTGGGTAAGAAGAAGACGCGGAAACGGGCATCGGCGGGGAAAGACGGTTTCGATCTGCCGCAGAATCCTGGGGCCCTATGCCTTCGCAGTTCGGCCTGCCCCCTTCGATGAGATCCAAGCAAGGATCTGAAAGGGTCGGGGATCGCTGAGTGTACAATGCAGTGTGTCCTGCGGGACAAAAACGAAACTCTTGTTCAATTTCATGGACTCTGATTCCAACCAATAGGCCCAAGGAAACCGAGTGGACACATTCCTGACCTCTCCATGCGTCCTGCTGTTCCCGGCCGGCATTTCACAGGCCGTGCTTCTTGCCCTCATAGCCGTGAGTGTGTGGCTCTTTTGGGGAACGCTCAACGAGCGGCTATTGGTGCGATTCCCCAAGCCTTGGATCGTTCCCACCGGCCAGATTGGGACGCGGCTTTGGCGAACTTTTGTAGAAGTTTTCCTGCAGTACCGCGTCGTGCGCGACCGGCCCATCGCGGGAATTCTTCACGCTGTAGTGCTATGGGGATTTCTGGCTTTTGCATGGGTGAGCGCAAAACACTTTGCCACAGGGTTCCGCGGACTCGATCACGCTGTTGAAGACCCAAGCTGGTACGGAGCCTTTGTCGCTCTATGGGCTGTCGCGGTGTTCCTGGCCATCGTCGGCCTGTCGTTCCGGCGGTTTGTGCTCAGACCCAAAGAGCTGGGCGAATTGTCTGCGACCTCGGGCCTTGTCTCCTTCCTGATCGCCGTGCTTATGGTGACCTATCTGCTCGGCTGGAGGGGGCTCCCTGCCGGCGGGACGGCCTGGAAGATAAACTGGTGGACCCACACGCTGGCGTTCCTTGCCTTGCTGGTTGTGATTCCTCAATCGAAGCATCTGCACCTGGTGCTGGCCCCGTTTGCGATTTTCTTGCGGCCGGAAAGAACCAGCGGGATCCGCGCCCTCCGGGACGATGGCGAGGATCTTGGGATGGTGCGGTTCAAGGATTTGAGCTGGAAAGACGTGCTGGACGTGAACGCGTGTGTGGAGTGCGGGCGGTGCACGCAGTTTTGCCCTGCGAACATCACCGGGGGATCTCTAAGCCCGAAGGAAATCATCCTGAGCATGCAGCGCGGCATGCTTCATGGTGGCGACTTGATCGCGGGATCATCGGAGGAGAAGAAGCAGGGAATGGCTTGGATTTCGGAAGAGGATCTTTTCCAGTGCCTGTCCTGCGGCGCTTGCGAGTACGTATGTCCCGTCGGCATTGAGCATGTCGGCAGCAAAATCCTGGACCTGCGGCGCGGGCTGGTGAGCGAGGGGAGAGTCTCGAATGAGAAGGTCGTCCAACTTCTCACCACCATGGAGCGTGCGCCGCACAATCCCTGGGGAATCGCCCAGGACTCCCGGCAGAAGCTCGTCACGTCCGGAGGATTCCCCATCTTCGATGGCAGCCAGGAGTGGCTCTTCTGGCTGGGATGCGGCTTGAGTTTCGATCCCCACGGGCAGGCGGTGGCGTCCGCCATGAAGCAGATTCTCGATGCTGCCGGCGTTTCCTGGGGCGTCCTCGCGCGCGAAACCTGCTGCGGCGAGCCTGCCCGGCGCGCTGGCAATGAATACCTCTTTTCGCAGTTAGCGGAGAAGCTGATCGATGCATTCCGCAGGCAGCGCGTGAAGAAAATTCTATGCTGCTGTCCGCACTGCACAACCATGCTGGACAAGGATTACCGACAGCTCGCCTCCTATGCGGAACTGGACATCCGTGTAGCGCATCATTCCGAACTGATAACCGGTCTCCTGCCCAAACTTACGCTGGAGCGGTCCGCCGGGACCGTGACCTACCACGATCCTTGCTATCTCGCTCGCGGCCGGGGCATCACGCAGGCGCCCCGGCAGATCCTGAGCGAATGCGGAATTACACTCACGGAAGCGCAACGCCACGGCGAAAACACGTTCTGCTGCGGAGCAGGTGGAGCGCAACTTTTCATCGCGGATGACCGCCGCAGCGACTCCAGTGAACGGGTGAACCAACGACGATTTGCTGAAATTGCTCAGACCAAGGCTTCCACTATCGCGGTGGCGTGTCCCTACTGCCCCATCATGCTTCGCGACGCCGCAGGCCGTGCAAAGCGCGAGGACATCGAGATCCTGGATCTGGCAGAAATTGTGGCCAGGCGTTTACCCAAGGCGGCCGGCGGCAGCAAAGGCGAGCAGGTTCATTAAGCGGGGGAAATACGCAACCAGGCCAGCGGTCGAACCGTCCTGCGCACTGGCCAGCGGAGCGGCCGCCGCCGGCGAAAGTCAGGACGATCCTCAAAGCAGGCTTGGCGCAATGGCGCCACGGCGACATTTCGCTGTGGCCCCGCCTCTTTAGAAGGAAGGCATTTCAGTTGCTTGGCTCCGAGTTTGAAGCCCGCCCGCGGCCGGCAGGATCCGTGGCTAGGTTATTTTGCCTTGGCCAGTTCTTCGGTCAGTGCAGGAACGATTTCGAACAGGTCGCCCACGATGCCGTAGTCCGCGACTTCGAAGATGGGAGCATTCGCGTCCTTGTTGATGGCTACGACGGTGCGCGAGCCTTTCATGCCCACAACATGCTGGATGGCGCCGCTGATTCCGATCGCCATGTAAAGCTTGGGCGCGACGGTTTGCCCTGAGCTGCCGATTTGGCGCTCGAGGGGCAGCCAGCCTTCGTCGCAAATGGGTCGCGAGGCCGCGATTTCACCGCCGATGGCTTGCGCGAGTTTTTCCGCGAGCGGAATATTTGTGGCCTCCTTGATGCCGCGGCCGACGGCGACGATGATGGGCGCCTGCGTCAGGTCCACGGCCTGCTTGGCTTCACGGAAAAGTTCGAGCGGCCTGGTGCGGATTTGTTCGGGCTTTAAATCCACTGTGACGGCGCGCGGCGCGGCGGCGCCTCCGGTCTCCACCTGGTCGCCGCGGAACGCACCGGCTTGAAAGCTGGCGAACCAAGGCGCGTCGCCTTGAAAGACGACATCGGCAGCGGTCTTCCCCTGGAACATCTGGCGGACGAAGACGAGCCGGCCGTTCTCGTGGCGCATGCCGACGCAGTCGCCAATCATGCCGCGGCCGAGCGAGGCGGCCAGCTTGGGAGCGAAATCGCGGACCTGATAGGTATGGGGAAAAAAGACGAAGTCGGGCCTCGCTTCGGTGATGACCTGCTTCAGCGCCAGCGTGTAGCCATCGGGGGTGTATTTTTCGAGCAGGTCGTGCTCGAGGGCAAGGACTTCGGCAACTTTGTAAGCGGCGAGCTCTTTGGCAAGCGCGCCAACGCCCTTGCCGATGACGGCGGCGGTGATGGATGCGCCGGTGTCGCGCGCAGCCTGCTGGGCGGCCGCGAGAGTTTCGAAGGATGCGCGGTTCCACTGGCCTTCGCGCTGTTCGGTGACGACGAGGATTTTCATTAGAGCACCCGGGCTTCGTGCTTCAGTTTTTCGACCAGCTT
>DASPSB010000352.1:0-2168 GCA_035624135.1 Candidatus Acidiferrales bacterium
TGGACGCACAGTTCTTCGACCGCTTCGACAACCAGCCGATGGAGGATTTGCCGGAATGGAAGCTGCCGAAGGTCCCGCAAAGCGAGGGCGCGGCGTTTGCGCGCGAATTCGATGCGCGGCTCGAAGGGCGCACGTCGAAGCTCGTCGATTTTTCGCCGCGTGCGCCGGAAGTGATTGCGGACGCTTACCGCGCCGTGGTGGGGCTCACGCGCGAGGCATGTCCGGATGCCGAGGCCATCGACCGGGTGATGAATCCCGCGCGCAATCCCTACCGTCTGCAGACGCTCGATATCGGCGTGCACACGCCGATGATGCGCGCGCTCGAAAACGCCGGCTATACGTTCGCGAAAAAGATCTCGCACACGGCGGACAGCCAGGACCAGCGCCACCGCATGGTGCCCGGCTCACGGCCGCTGCTGACGCTGGCAGACACACGCGAGCCGGATGCCATCGTGCCGATGCTGATTCGCGGCAATGCGCGCGCACGCGAAGCGTACGAACGCGCGCTGGCCGATGCCTGGCGCGCGAAAAACGAACTGCTCGACCGCGGCGTCTCCCACGAAGATGCGCTCTACCTGCTGCCGAACGCCAAAGCGATCCGGCTGGTCGAGAGCGGGTCGCTGCTGCATCTGCTGCACAAATGGACCATGCGCACCTGCTTCAACGCGCAGGAAGAGATTTATCAGACCTCGATGGAAGAGCTGGAACAGGTACGCGCCGTGCATCCCGCGCTGGCGCGTTACATCGGGCCGCCATGCCATCTGCGCGCGACGATCACTACGCCGATCTGCACGGAAGGCTCGCACTTCTGCGGCGTGAAAGTCTGGCAGGATTTTCCGAACACCCCGCGCCGAATCTAGCCAGCAGTGCCAGATGCCGGACCCCCTCCAAGAATCTGGCGGGCTGGTACGGGCCCGCGCCTGCAACGCTGGTACTTTGGTTCCATAAGCGCATTCGCCACACCCCAACCGACGTACCTTTGCACTGGGCAACTACGGAGTTAGGATTGCCGCATCAGGGTTGCCATGAAGCAGTGTCCTGTCTGCAGCACGGATTTTCCGGACGAGCACAAGACCTGTCCGACGGACGGGGCGGTCCTACTGTCGATGGAGGGAGCGGAGTGGGAACCGGGCGTCCTGATCCGGGGGAAATACCGCATCCTGGCTCGGCTGGGCAAAGGCGGGATGGGAATCGTCTATAAGGCCCAGCACATTTTCCTGGAAGAATTCCGCGCGCTGAAGGTGATGTTCCCGCACCTGGCGCAGGACCCCAAATTCCGCCACCGGTTCCTGCGCGAAGGGAAAGAAGGCCGCAAGCTCCGCAACAATCCGCACATCGTGGCTATCGAGGACCAGGAACAGGCCGAGGACGGCAGCCTGTACCTGGCCATGGAATACGTGGACGGCGTGACGCTCCGGGAACTTCTCCGCAGCGCCCGCGGTCCGCTGCCCCTTCCGCGCGCCCTGAATATCGCCCGGGGAATCGCGGAAGGATTGCAAGCGGCGCACGCGCTGGGAATCGTGCACCGCGACGTGAAACCGGACAACGTGCTGCTCGCGCGCGACGCGGCGGGCAACGACGTCGCCAAGGTGGCCGACTTTGGGATCATGTCGCTCTGCGAAGGCTCGACGGTGATGGGCACGCGCCCGCTGCTGACCGCGCCCTACGCCTCGCCCGAACAATGGCAGGCGCAACCGGGCACGAAGCCGGATCCGCGGACCGACCTCTACGCCCTCGGAATCACCATCTACGAGATGCTGACCGGGCGGCTGCCCTTCCGCGCCGACAATCCCGTCCAGTGGATGCACGCGCATCTGACGCAGCAGCCGCCGCCCCCGAGCGAGTTCAATCCCGAACTGCTGGCGAATCCCGCCATCGATGCGCTGGTGCTGAAGCTGCTGGCGAAGGACCCGAACGAACGCCAGCCGGACGCGCAGGCGCTTCTGCGCGAGCTGAGCCTGGCGCAATCCGGAATGCAGTGGACCCCGCGCATGCCCCCGCAGTCCATGGACACGGCAACGCCGACCATGGTGCAGAGGCGCACGCCTGTCTCCGGCGCTGGGTTGTCGCCCACGCCCGCCGCGCCGACGCCACCGAGCGGGGAGATGAAGACTCCGGCTTCGAGCGAACGACCGGAATCGCCGCGGCCGAAATACGCGGAAGAAATG
>DASPSB010000363.1:0-6276 GCA_035624135.1 Candidatus Acidiferrales bacterium
ACTCAATGGCCCGAGGGATGGGCGCCAAACTTGGCCAGTTGCTTTATGCCAGTAACCGTGTGCCGGGACCGAGTTGGATGAGCGGTGCGACCCTCAATACTATGGCGGCAACGATATCTCGCGCGCCTGGCCTACCCGAAAAACCCGTATTGAAGCTTTTTCCCAAGAAGGTCACAGCCGAGGCGACGGTTTATGCTGTTTTTGGGCTGGAATAACGAGCGTCTTTGAAGCTGAGTGAAGGTGCCGCGACTTCACGGCCCCGGAGCAGGTTGACGGTCGTGAGGTTATGCCGAACGACGAGAGACTGAGGCGGTCAGTTCGGAGATGAGGAATTCGAGGACGGCCCGAGGGGCGCGGTTGCCGGATTTCAACCGAGAATCGGCCTCCGCGAGCGACTCGATACCGCGCAGCAGGCGCGCCGGCGGCAATCCGCGCGACTGGCGTTGGGCGAGCGCCACGGTGTCCGGCCGCATTCGCAGCTTACCTGCGGCAGCGTAGGGATTCATTCCTGCCGGCAGCTCCTGAACTTCAATCAGCTTCCGGTACATCCAAGCCATAGCGCCCACCAGCGCCGCGGGCTCTTCGCCATCGCGCAGCAGGCTGTCCAGGAATTCCAGGGCGCGGCCGCGTTCGCCGGAAGCCAGTATTTCCGCAAGCTGCCAGACGGAATAACTCTTTGCCGCGGGGACCAGCAAGGCCACAGCCGATGCGGTGACGCGTTTGCCTTCGTCTGCGTAAGCCGCAAGTTTGGCCACCTCCGGCGCTATGCGCTCGAGCTCGCCGTCGAGGCAGTCCGCGAGCTGCGCCGCCGCATCCTGGTCGATTGCGACGCCTGCATCCCGCGCCATTCGCCCGATCGCCTCGGTTGCGTCCTGAATCTTCGCGCGACTATCCTCTTTCAGGTCCAACGAAATGATAAAGGTTTTTTCCGCCAGCAGCTTCGAGAGTTTGGTGCGCTGGTCGAGTCCCGTCGCTTCCAGCACCAGCACCGTAAAGGGCGCCGGGTCGTCGAAATAGGCGTTCAATCTTTCCCGTGCAGCCTCGCGCGCCTTCTCTTCAAGTTCGTCCAAGGATTCGAATTCCTGGGCGAAAATCACCTGACGCGGCGCCAGCATCGGATAGCTTTGCGCCATGCTCAGAACCCGTTCGACGCCCTCTTCGCGCAGCGACGTACGCACCACAGCCCATTCCGGCGCACCTTCCGGAAAGCAAGCCGACACAATTCCCTTCCGGCTAAATTCGCGCAGATAGGAGTCCTGTCCTGCAAGGACAATGCAGGCCACCTTCGGCTTACGCCCAGCCGGTGCCGCAAGCATCTGGAACACGCGTTCCGGCGTCATCTCCGCCATTAAAATTTCTCCAACAAGGAGGAGACCACGGTACGGGCAAAGTCGCGGGCCATGCGGTCGAGCCCCGGACCTTCCTCCTGAAAGAAACTGGGAATATTAGTCGCTATTTCGTACTCGTTGCGGAAGACGAGATTTGCGTTCTGGTATACGGGCTTCCCCGACGCGCGATCCACCAGCCGAACGCGGAGCGAAATGGACACCAGCATCAATGTCGCGCGCGTCGTCACCGGGTCAAACAGCACGGGAGTGGTATCGAGTGACCTAATCTCCCCTTCCAAAACCGCGTCCGCGTCCTTCTCCTCAGGCACCACACGGTACTTCGTGCGCGAAATCATCTCCCGGACCAGCGCCTGAGTGAAGCGCTGCTCGATGCGGTAATTGGAAGTCCTGTTCTTGAGCGCCGGGATGGCGATGACCTTCCACTCCTGCGGCAGCGCGTTTCCGCGTCCGGCCACGTGATAGCCGCAGGAGGGCGTCAGTAAAGCGAAAAAGAGCAGAAGGCTGCACGGCGCCAGGAGAGCGCGCGCGTTCCTATTCACGCTGATGCAATCAATGCCCCGTGGCACAAATCCGCTCCGCGATGCGCACCGCATTCTGCGCTGCAAGCCGCACATTGTCCACGGCGCCCCAAATCCACCAGATCATCGGCAGGTTCGCGTCCGTGCGCAGTGTCACGTTGAGTTCTGCGGAACCTGCGGCGGAGGCATTCGAAGCCGATTCCTTGCCAACGATCACGCCCATTCCACGAAGCGCCTGTTGGATGGATTCCTCCGGAAAGGGACCGTCAAACTCGACCAGCACCGTAAACGCCAATCCATAAAAGACCGGTGCCTGAATTACCTGGATGGCCGGCATAGGCGCGCGATAGGCCAGATAATCGGAGAGATCGCGGGCAATTCTCGCGCGCACGTCTTCCATGCGCTCACGGCAGGAGTCGCCGTAGCGATCCAGGAGGTTGAACGCCACCTGCGCGTCATACACTTCGCGCGCGATGGGTTGGAAGGAAAGTAGGCAGGCGGTCTGAGCTTCGAGTTCGTCAATTCCGGCCTGCCCGCGCTCGGAAACTGGATGAAAGAATGTCGCTGCGATTCTCCGCACCGGGAGCATCCGCACCGCAACCGACACTGTCGCCGCCACAATAACCGCAGCAGAGGGAGAGCGTACGAGGCAGGACGACGTGGGGCGCGACGAACCCATGGTGGGATCGAGCGAAGGGATCGAAGGGACCGCGGTGCGAACCCCGGAGAGCCCGCCGGAAAGATCGATGACTGCTGCACCCGCGCGCTCCGCCTCCGCCCAGTGCCGGGCCGTGAATTCCCCCAGCCCCGTAAAGAACACGAGCCGGGCACCCTCGAAACTCCCCGGCACCAGCTTGTGGATTAATGCCGGCTCGCCTCCCGCATCCGTCAGCGTTCCTTCAAGGGCGGCATCGTCCAACAGGCGCAGTTCATGCGCCGGAGTCGAGCTCGCAGCGAGCAATTCGGCGACCTCTTTTCCGAGCAAAGAGGAGGCGCCAGCAATGGTGATGCGCAGCGGGGACGGGGACGGCACGGTCATCGGCCAGCGGGCGTCTCCAGCGAGTGTGAAGACGCGCGCAGATGCAGGGCGCGATAGAGCCAGAGCAACGGGCCCGACAGCGTATAAGCGGTGGCGCCAATCAACAGCACCTGCTCGGAATAGATGACCGCCACGACGATGAGGAGCGCGAGCAGGGCGACCAGAAGAAACGGCTGGCGCGCCTGCCACTTCAAATCCTTGAACCCGTAGAAGCGCAGTTTGCTGACCATCAAGACCGCGAGCACGCCCACCCCCACGAGCCACGCCGCATCCCAACTCATATCGTCCAAAGGCAATTTCTTTGCGTGCACCATGGCGGCAATCATCGCGGCCGCGCCGGGCGTGGGCATGCCCACGAAATACCGGTTGCTGGTCCCCGGCATCATGCCTTGAATGTTAAAGCGGGCGAGCCGCCAGGCACAGCAGAGGACGAATCCCGGCGTCACGATCCATCCCATCAGCAGGATGTTCCTTCCCATCGGATCGTTTTCCGAGAGCCCGTGCATCCCCCAGACGAATGCCAGCATAGCAGGCGCCACACCAAAGCTGATTACGTCGGCGAGCGAGTCGAACTGCTTCCCGAACTCGGAATCGCCGCCGATCATGCGGGCAATTCGTCCGTCCAGCGAATCGAACAGGATTGCGAGGCCGATGGCTTTCGAGGCGTTGTCGAAATCCTGCGAGGTTCCCTGCAGCACCATCAATATTGCATAGTAGCCGCAGAGCAGGTTTCCCACAGTGAACAGGCTGGGAAGCAGATACACGCCGCGCCGCAGCCGCGAGGCCTTTCCCGGAACGAGCGAATGCTTCGCGCCGTTCATTTCCACCTCGCGAGAAGACTGGAGCCCCCGCGCACTGTGTCGCCGGGACGCACCACAATTTCCGTGCACGCCGGCAGCCACACGTCCACCCGCGAGCCGAACCGAATCATCCCCACGCGGTCCCCGATGGCCACATTCGCTCCCCGTTCTTTCCAGAAAACGATGCGCCTGGCGATCAGCCCGGCGATCTGTTTGAACACCATGTCGCCGCGCGATGTGCTCATGCGGATCACGTTCTGTTCGTTTTCGGCGGAGGCGCGCTCGAACAGCGCCCCGTGAAAGCTCCCACGGCGATACTCGAGCGCCGCGATCGTCCCCGAAACGGGCGCGCGGTTTACGTGCACATCAAAGACCGAGAGAAAGATGCTGATGCGCTGCCCCGCCCGTCCTTCCAACTCCTCCGGACTGACCACCATCACCCGGCCGTCTGCGGGCGACACCACCGCTTCCGGCTCAGTGGGGATGCTGCGTTCCGGGTCACGAAAAAAGTACAGCACGAACAGGCCCAGCAACAGAAAAACGACGGCCGCGATGTCGAACCACACAGCCCTGCCAAGAATCCGAGCGCAGAAAACCGCAGCTACCGCAGCAGCCAAAGGACCTGCAGCGAATTTGTAACCCTCAGAAACCATTCCCGGCGGGCCGCGAGGAACACACGGACACCTCAACTGTATTGTACCCGAGGTCGGCCCGGATGGCCGTTTATCGGTTATCGAATTCGCGGCGTCGGCGTGCCAGCAAAATTTCCATCTCGTCTTTTACGCGTAATTTTCGTTTCTTGAGTTCGATTTCCATCAGGAGGTCTTCCGAGTTCAGGTAGGTTTGCTTGGAGAGCCGGTCAAGCTGTGTCTCATACAGCGAGTGTTCCTGGGCGAGTCGCTGGAAGTCGGCGTCACGCGCCATGAGGAGCTCGCGCACTTCCTGGGGTGAGACGGCCATGCGTCCTCCCTTCTGAAGAGCGGCGAAAGTTAGAACAATAGCGGGAGGGTAACACAGCATTCACCTCTCCGCAATACCCGGCCAACTCCAGTTCCCGCTCACCCCCGCCGTGGTAGTGGAAGCGACAAGACCAGCGCGTCCTCATCGGGCGTCTGATAATAGCCCTTTCGCCGGCTCAGCATCGAAAATCCCAAAGCGGCGTAAAACGAGAGCGCCCCCGAATTCGATTCGCGCACTTCGAGAAACACCTGTGTGGCACCGCGCGTTTCGCCTTCTGCCAGGGCGGCACGGACCAGCGCCCGCCCAACGCCCGTCCGCCGCGCGGCCTCCGCCACCGCCAGGTTCAGAACTTCCATCTCTGGGCCGGCATAACGGGCCAGAACAAATCCGGCAACCTGACCAGTGCGCTCCGCCACCCATGCACACATCTCCGGTTGCGAAAACGGCAAATAAGAGTCCGGGGTCCATTGCGCCCCCCACGGCAAGGCTGCCGATTCGATCTCCAGGACCGCAGCCAAATCGGGCGGTTCCAGCCGCCGCACCGTCGCGCCGCTCATGAATGGTCGTGCCAGAGCAACTCCGCATCCGAGCGCCGGACGTAATGCGCGTCGAGCGTCAGCGCATCCACCACATCTCCGCGTAACGCGCGCGCATAGGCAAGCTTTCCGATCACCGGGGCCAGCGCCGGGTCCGCCGCGTCCACTCTTGCGCCCGCCGCTGGCGAGCCGACCAACGCGGTCTGCACCACCTGCGCGGCCGTTGTCCGAATCACGAACGGCGCGCCCTCCGCCTGTTCGGCTAGATATGCGAAACATTCTGCTGGCGGCATCACCACATCTTCACCTCGCCGGCTCATACCGTATTCGGCTCGCTGGTACAAGCCGGCAAATAGCTGCCCTCGATGCGCGTCCGCAATTCCAGCAATCAACGAGTCGGAAGAAGCTGCCTGGAACGCTATCGCTTCAAGCGCGCTCACAGGCGCCACCGGTTTGCGGTATACCTCCGCCCACGCTTTCACCGCCGCAAGCCCGACGCGCACGCCGGTGAAAGAACCTGGCCCCGAGGCCACGGCGAACAGTTCGATATCGGGCATTCGCATTCCCGCGTCGTGCATCACGCGCTCGACATCGCGAAATAGACGCGTGGAATAAGGCTCGGCATCCGCGGAAGCAACTTGCGACACGACATCCAGGTCGCGCAGAAGCGCCACACTGCCCGCCGATGACGTTGTATCGATTGCGAGAATTAACATTCCCGATGAATGGCGCCGCTCGGCGGTGGATGTCCGGCAAGTGGCTCGCTGCTATCCATCCTGCCGGCGCAGCAGCCGCACACCTTCCGCCAGGGCTGCACCCGCGCCTTCGGCTTCTCCGTCTGTCGCCACAGCTGGGGCCGGCTCGGCCTCCTCCCTGCCCTCGCCCGGAGCCAAAAAAATGTTGGCTTCGACCCCATGCTGCTTCGAGTAGAGGTCCCAGTAGCGTCCGCGCGCTGCGAGCAGAGTCTCATGCACCCCGCGCTCGAGAATCCTGCCGCCCTCGACCACCAGGATCTGGTCCGCTCTGCGAATCGTGGACAGCCGGTGCGCGATCACAAAGGTCGTGCGCCCGCGC
>DASPSB010000364.1:0-7698 GCA_035624135.1 Candidatus Acidiferrales bacterium
CCATGACCGGGCATATCGGGGAGAAAGACCCGGAACCCGGCGACGGCAAACTGCTGGCCGTTTGTAAGCATGACGATTCGGTTTGCGCTGAGGCCGTGGAATATGACCACACTTCCTCGTTGCGTCCCCGCAGGCTCCAGAATGCGGACGGGAGCAGCTGGACAGGCGGGTCCGCCCGCGAGGGCGACGTCACGCATCGGGCCGCGGCCACTATGTATCCATGCGGACCCCCACGCGAGCAGACTTAGGCCGAGCGTGGCGAAAACGATTTCGGCGCGTTTCACGCCGCCTCTCCTGCGTTGGAGCGCGTGATAGGATTTTGGTTGTCGCCATCGAGTTGCGGTAGAGGAGCGGCGAATTGGGAAACGCTGTTTCGCAAGACGAATTGATTCTCCACGTGGAACGCGAGCGGCGCAACCGGCGCCGCATTGTATTCACGAACGGATGTTTCGATCTGCTGCATCCAGGGCACATTCGTTGCCTGGAACAGGCGCGTGCGCTGGGAGATTTGCTGATCGTGGCAATCAATTCGGATACGAGCGTGCGGCGGATGAAGGGTGCGGACCGCCCGGTGGTGCCGGAAGCCGAGCGTGCTGAGGTGCTGGCCGCGCTGGTGGCGGTCGATTATGTGACGGTTTTTGAAGAGGACACGCCGCGCGAAATCATCACTAAGATCATGCCGGATGTGCTGGTTAAAGGCGGAGATTGGGGGCCGGACCAGATAGTCGGTCGAACTGAAGTTGAGGCCGCGGGTGGGCGGGTGGAATCAATTCCCTTGAGCCCCGCGCCATCAACCACAGCCCTGATCGAAAAGATCATGGAGCTATAGAAGTTGTTCCAGAGGGTCGGTCTGCCAGCGCATTCCTTCGCCGCACCCTAACCTCACAGACACTGGCGCGCCTGACCCGGTGTAATTTGACCGGCTACACTTCGCGCTAGGCAGGCGAGCCAGTCTTGGCGGCTGCGTGTTCGGACCAAATGAGAACGACGAAAAGGCCAACGACGATACCAATGGAGATCTCGGAGAAGCGGTGGAGAGCGACAATCCAAGGAGAAGCCGGACGGGGAATGAGCATGACGACTACCATCGCGATTCCCGTGAAACGGTACGCGGCGCGGTCCAAGTGCAGGGCTGCGGTCAGAACGCCCAGAAGCAGCACTCCGGCGCCGAAGACGTAAACGTTTGCCCCGAAACACACTGCGAGCAGAGCGCCGGTTAGTGCGCCAAGCGCGTCGCCGATCAAACGCGAGACGGAAATGGAAAGGGATGCGCCGAGGGTGGACTGCATGACTACCATCGAGGCAACTGCAGCCCAGTAAGCCTCCGGGAGATGGCACAGGCGAGAGACGAGAATTGAAACTGTAGCGGCAATGGCCGATTTCAGGGCGTGTTCGAGTTCGGCGCGATTCAAGCCCGCGGGATTTGTGGTGAGCCACTGAGGCATAGGTGGTCCTCGCTCGGCGCATTGTATAGCGTTCGGTCGGTCCCCGCGTCGTCGGGTTGCGCATGCTAGAATTAAAGCGAAATTGCCGCGTACGTGTCTCGACCTTCGGTTGATGAAGCCCCCCCGGGTTGCCGAAAGGCCCGGAGGGATTCCTATCGCCGCAGTCGGCCCTCCCCCCCTCGAATTGTGTTACGTCCTGCCTGGGATTGGCAACGAGCCATGATTTTCCCGATTGTCAGCGACTTGCTCGGCGTTGTGGGCCGCCATCCCGCGGTGGAAGCTGGCGTCGATGCACTTCGGCGGGGTGTGCCGGAATCGCGCATCCAGGGATTGGCGGATGCGCCGAAGGCTTTGGTGGCGGCGCACGTAGCGGCGACGCTGCAGAGGCCGGTGGTCGTGGTGACATCCACGAACGAGCGCGCGGATTCCCTCGGCGAGGCGGCGCGATATTTTTTGCAGGCGCTGGGGAAGCGACAGCCGGAGGCCACGCAGGTACTTCCGGCGCTTGATGTGACGCCGTGGGACCTGCGCATGCCTCATCCGGAGATTGCGGAAGAGCGCGCAGCGACGCTCTGGCGAATGGCCACGGGGCAGGCCGCGGTTGTGGTGACTCCCGTGGCGGCTGCCCTGGGACGGTTCCGCGCGCCCGCCGAGTATCGGGAGTTGGCTCGCACAATCGTGGATGACGAGGAGTTGCCGCTTGAGACGCTTGTTGAGTTTCTGCGACGCGCGGGCTACCAGCGCGAGCAGATGGTGGCAATGGCGGGGCAGTACGCGGTACGGGGGGGGATCGTGGATGTGTACTCGCCTGAGAGTGCGTATCCCGTGCGTATCGAGCTGCTTGGGGATACGGTCGAGTCGCTGCGGCAATTCCATCCGGAGACGCAAAGGTCCGTGCAGCCGGTCGAAAGAGTGACGCTGGTGGCATTGGCGGAAGGGAATGAGGAGCCAAGAGGAGGGAGCATTTTTCAAGTGCTGCACGAACCGGTGATTTTGCTCGACGAGGTGGAGGAACTCGCTGAGGCAACGGAAGAATTCCGCACACGATGCGAACGCGCCTGTCGAGAGAGGGGGCCGGGGGCACCGCGAGCAGATGAAGATGCGTTTGTTCTGAATGATCAGGAATGGACGGCGGCGATTGCCGCGCACCCGCGAGTGAAGCTGGAACGGCTAACCATGGAAGTCGATGGATTGGCGCGCGGAGCAGTGCTTTGCCAGCCGACCCAGCGGTATCACGGAAATTTACCTGCGTTTCTGAACGAGGCACGCGCCCGGCTGGCGGCCGGAGAGCAGATTCTCCTGTCGTCCGGCACGGCCGGTGAAACAGAACGGCTGGCAGAAATCTTACGAGATGCGGAATTGCCGTATCGGGTGGGCGAAGCGGGCGAGTTGCCATCGGCCTGGACGGCCGGGGAGGAGACCTTCGCGGGCGGTTTGCCTGCCGTGACCCTGATCCGCGCCCCGATTGCGCATGGGGCGGCGCTGCCGGAGCTGCGGCTGACGATTTATGGAACCTCGGACCTCTTCGACATGCCGGCGACCGGGGAGCGTCCACGGGCCCGCGGCGGGACGCGACCGATGTCGGCTGTGTTCGCAAGCGATTTTGCCGAGCTGCAGCCGGGGAACCACGTGGTGCACGTGGATCACGGCATCGGGCGTTTTGACGGCTTGCGGCGAATGGAGGCAACCGACGGGGCGCGCGAGTTCATGCAACTCACCTACGCGGACGATGCGAGGCTGTACGTGCCGCTTGAACGCATGGACCTGGTGCAGAAATACAACTCTCTTGGCGGCACGGAGCCCGCGCTCGACCGGCTGGGCGGGACGGCGTGGGCGCAGCGGAAAGCGCGCGTCAAGAAATCCGTGGCGGAGATGGCGGAAAAGCTGTTGCGGCTCTATGCGGATCGAAAGGTAGCGAAGGGGCACAGCTTTTCTCCGGACTCGCCGTGGCAGCGGGAGTTCGAAGACGCGTTCGAGTTCGAGGAGACAAAGGATCAGATGCGCGCGATCGAGGAAGTGAAGCGCGACATGCAAAGCGAGCAACCGATGGATCGGCTGCTCTGCGGCGATGTGGGCTATGGGAAGACGGAAGTGGCTATGCGCGCTGCGTTCAAGGCCGTAGAAGATTCGCGGCAAGTGGCAGTGCTGGCGCCCACAACGGTTCTCGCGTTCCAACACTGGGAGACCTTCCGGCGGCGGATGGCGGCGTTTCCCATGCGAATCGAAATGCTCAGCCGGTTCCGGACTAAATCGGAGCAGAAGTCGGTGCTCGCGGCGCTCGAAGCGGGAAAAGTGGACGTGGTGATCGGGACGCACCGGCTGCTGTCGAGGGATGTGAAATTCCACGATCTAGGACTGCTCGTGGTGGACGAAGAGCAGCGATTCGGGGTGGCGGCCAAGGAGCGCATGAAGGAATTGCGGCACGAGGTGGACGTGCTGACGCTTTCTGCGACGCCTATTCCGCGGACGTTGCACATGTCGCTGGCTGGCCTTCGCGACATGTCGTTGATCGAAACGCCGCCCAAAGACCGGCTGGCCATTCAGACGGTGCTGGCTCCGTTCAGCGAGGTGGTGGTGGGGCGTGCGATCCAGGAGGAACTGGCGCGTGGCGGCCAGGTGTTCTTTGTGCACAACCGCGTGGGCTCGATAGATTCAATAGCGCGGCTCGTAAAACGATTGGTCCCGCGCGCGCGCGTGTTGGTTGGCCACGGACAGATCGGTGAACGCGAATTGGAGCGCGTGATGATGCGTTTTGTGAGGCGCGAAGCGGATGTGCTGGTGGCGACCACGATCATCGAGAACGGGCTGGACATTTCGAACTGCAACACACTGATTGTGAACCGGGCGGACCGCATGGGTCTTGCGGAGCTCTATCAGTTGCGCGGACGGGTGGGGCGGTCGAGCGTGCGCGCGTATGCCTATCTGCTGGTGCCTCCGGACGTATCTCTTTCGGGCGAGGCGAAACAGCGGCTGGCGGCGCTGCGTGAATTCAGCAATCTGGGAGCCGGGTTCCGGATCGCCGCGCTCGATTTGGAGATGCGCGGAGCAGGAAATCTGCTGGGACGCGAGCAGCACGGGCACGTGGGCGCGGTGGGATTTGAGATGTACTGCCAGATGCTGGAGCGGGCGGTGAGCGAGCGCAAAGGCGAGGCGGTGGCGCCGGAGCGTCGCGCAACCATTCAACTGGGGTTGGACATCCGGATTCCGGAAAATTACATCCCAGAGGAGGCTCTACGGCTCAGGACATACAAGCGGATCGCCGCACTCGCTTCCGAAGACCAGAGTGACGACATGAGGCGTGAGTTGGCCGATCGGTTTGGGCCGCCGCCACAGCCGGTCGAGAATCTTCTGGACTATGCAGTGCTCAAGTCGCAGGCGGAGCGGATTCAGGTGGAAGCCATCGAGAGGAAGGTGAATCGGGTTAGCGTGCGATTCTCGGACGATACCAGACTGCCGCCGGAGAGGCTGGTGGAGATCGTTCGGGCGCGAAGGGATTTGCGCCTCGAACCCGGCGGAATTTTGTGGATGGAGACCAAGCAGGACAGCGCATCGATGTTGCAGGGGCTGAAAACGGTGTTGCGGCATCTGGAAGGCTCGCGCTAAACTGAGGCGTGACCCGGGAAAGCAGGAATCGATGAAACGAAGCACGCCACTCTGTGCCTATCTTCTCGCATTGCTTGGTGCTATCTTCTGTCTTTCCAATGTGTTGCGGGCTCAGGAAGAGAAGGGCCGCATCGTCGAGGAGATCGTGGTCCGCGTGAACAACGAGATCATTACGCTCTCTGAATACCAGGGCGCCGAGGCCTCGCTCGAGGATGAGACGCGTCAGGACTGCCCCGGTTGCCCGCCTGAGAAATTTCAGGAAATGTTGAAGACCCGGCGGGCAAATCTGCTGCGCGACCTGATTGACCAATCTCTGCTGGCGCAGAAGGGGAAGGACCTCGGGTTGAACGTCGAGGCCGACGTGGTGAAGCGGCTGGATCAATTGCGGCAGCAGTACGGCTGGAAAGACATGGACGAGATGGAAACGCAGTTGCGCGTGCAGGGCATTTCTTTGGAGGACTACAAGAACACGCTGCGCAACGGGTTCTTGACGCAGGAGGTCGTGCGCCAGCAGGTGAGTTCGCACATCCAGGTGACGCGCGAGGAAGAGGAGAAGTACTACCAGGAACACCAGAGCGAATTCAACCGGCCGGAGCACGTGGTGCTCAGCGAGTTTTTCCTTTCCACGGAGAAGAAATCGGAGAGCGAAATTCCCGGAATTGAGGAGAAGGCTAAGGGCTACCTGGCGCGAATTCAGCGAGGCGACAGTTTTGAGGAACTGGCCAAGCGTTTTTCGGAAGGAAGTACGGCCAAGGACGGAGGGTTTCTGGGGTCGTTCGAGCGGGGGCAGCTATCTAAGGAGATCGAAGACAAGGTCTTCGCCATGAAGAAGGGCGAAGTGACCGAGGTGACCCGGACCAAGACGGGTTTTCTCATCCTGCTGGTGATGGAGCATTACGACGCCGGAATCCAGCCCTTGGACAAAGTCAGGAACGAGATCGAGAACCGGCTCGTTTACGAGCGGACGCAACCGGAACTCCGGAAATATCTGGCGACCCTGCGCGAGGAAAGCTATCTGATTGTCAAGCCGGGATACACGGACACGGCAGCAGTGGCGGGAACGCAAATCGTGGAAGTGGATCCCGCGGCAGCGCCCGCGGCGAAGTCAGACAAGAAGTCGAAGAAGTCGAAGAAGGACACGACTGCGGCTGCGGACCCGAAGGCCGCGGGGAGCGGACCTTCCCAATGAAGTCGCCATTTGTATCCGAACTCGCTTCCGACCAGTCGATCGTGACTTACTTCCTGGTTTGCGGGAAGGAAGTGTGCTCCTCGGCAAAAGGGCGGAAGTGGCTGCAGCTCGAACTGGGCGACAAGACCGGCGTGATCTTCGGAAAAATGTGGGACGGTTACGAAAGCGCGGCGGCAACGGTGGCGCCCGACGATGTGGTGAAAATCCAGGCGCGATCGAAGACATACAATGGCAAACTGGAACTCACAGTGGAGAAAATCCGGCGCGCGGAACCGGAGGAATACGATCTCGACGACTTGATTCCGCACACCGAAAAGAGCATCGCCGAATTGAAAAAGAAGCTCGCAGGATGCGTGGCCGCAGTTCGGAATGTGTGGATCGCGCAGTTGCTCGAGGCCGTGTTGGATGATCCGCGGGTCGCGGGGCGGTTCGAACGGGCTCCTGCGGCAAAGCTGATGCACCACGCGTACGTGGGAGGCCTGCTGGAGCACGTGGTGAGCCTGTGCGGGTTGTGCCGGCTGGTCGCGGAGCATTACCCGGATTTGGACGGCGACATTCTGACCGCAGCGGCCGTGCTGCACGACATCGGCAAACTGGACGAAATGTCGTACGAGCGCGCCGTGCAGTACACGCCCGAAGGAGAATTGCTGGGCCACATCCTGATCGGCTATGACCTAGTGAGCCGCAAAATCGATAGGATCGAGGGATTCCCCGCGGAGTTGAAGACCCTGGTGCTGCACCTGATTGCCAGCCATCACGGGCAATATGAATTCGGTTCGCCCAAGCTGCCGATGACGCGTGAAGCGGTGGTATTCCATTACCTGGACGAACTGGACTCACGCGTGGGCGCAATGCGGCGTGGCCTGGCAGCTCCTGCAGTGGAAGGCGAAGAGATTTGGACGGGACGCGTAGCGGCGCTGGGACGGCGCCTGCTGCGCACGGATCGATATGGCGCGGGAACAAATGCGGAAGAGACCGGCGCCGCAAGCACGCAAGGAACGAAGGCGGGGCCATCCGGAGGAGAGAGAAAATGACGCAAGAAACGATCTCTCGGGTGCAAGCGATGCGGAAGTCGCTGCTGGACCTGGCTCCGCTGGAACTGGACTGCATGAGCCGGCTGTGGCAATTGGGTGAGGGCACGGTGCGCCAGATCCGGGACAACCTGGCGGCCACGCGGCCCCGGGCTTACACCACGATTCTGACGATCATGGATCGGTTGGCGCACAAGGGCTTCGTGACGCGTCGGAAGGCGGGCCGGGCATTTCTCTACCTGCCAAACCTGACGCTGGATGAGGCGCGCGGCCGGGCGATTGCCCGCGTCGTGGAACACTTTTTTGAAGGCTCGTACGAGACGATGGTTAGTTACCTCTCGGGAAAACAGTTGACAACGCTGCGAGCCGCGAGCGGCGTGCGCAATCCCGAGCCCGCGACTCGTTGACCCTCCATGCTGCCCGCTGGACT